>DASZJK010000229.1:0-5250 GCA_035948155.1 Candidatus Dormiibacterota bacterium | reverse complement strand
GCCGGCGAACGCCGCGTGAGCAACTTCCTCATCTGGCAGGGCGCGTACGCCGAGATGTACGTCACCGATACGCTGTGGCCCGACTTCGGCGCCGACGACCTCAAGATTGCCCTCGACGACTACGCCAGCCGCGTGCGCCGTTTCGGCGCGCGGCCCGCCAACGAGGTCGTCAACGGATGACGACCCGGAACGCATCGCTGATCGGCAGCTGGAAGCCGAGCCCGCTGATGATCCGCATCCTCAGCGCGTTCGTCATCCTCGGCGCCGTCATAGGTCTCGTGTTCGCGGGCCTGTACGGCGTGTACGCCCTGGTCCTGATCCTCGGCGGTCTCGGACTCTGGGAGTTCAACGGCCTGTCCGAGGGCATGGGTTCACGCGCCCCAGCGTGGCTGCTGTTCCCGCTGGGTCTTTTCTTCGCCTTCAGCGGCACGCTTCTGAAGGGCGTCGACGTCACGCTCGTGCTCGCGCTGGCGCTGGTCGGCGGGCTCGCCGCGTTCCTGGTCGTTCCCGGTCGAAGACAGGGGCTCAGCCGCTGGGCGATGGGGATGACCGGCGCGCTGTACGTCGGTATGCCGTTCAACTTCTACCTGCTCCTGTACACGTCTCGACCCCACGGCCTCGAGTGGACCCTGTTCACGATCTTCGCCGTCGTGGTCAGCGATGCGGCCGCTCTTCTGGTAGGAAGCCGCATCGGCCGGCACCCGTTCTTCAGCAACGTCAGCCCGCACAAGACCGTCGAGGGCGCGATTGCGGGCGTCATCGGCGCGGTGATCGTGATGCTGATCGGCGTCTCCGCCGTGATCGGAGTGTCGCCTTTGCACGCGATCGTCCTCGGTCTGCTGGTCGGAATCAGCGCCGAGGTGGGTGACCTCGTCGAGTCGCAGATGAAGCGCCTCGCAGACGTGAAGGACTCGTCGCACCTCATCCCCGGTCACGGCGGAGTCCTCGACAGGATCGATTCGATCCTCTTCCCGCCGATCCTCGTCTATTTCTATGTGACGGTCTTCCACCTCCTGACGTGATGCGACCCGTGAACATCGCGCTGCTCGGGGCGACCGGGTCGATCGGGCAGCAGACCCTGGATGTGATTGACCGCAACCCCGCGCGCTTCAAGCTGTTCGGACTGACCGAGGGGCAGCGCACGACGAATCGCAAGGCCGAGTACATCGTCCAGGGCCAGGCCGGCGAGGCGGACTTCGACGCGAGGGTCGAGGTGATGGTGACCGATCCGCGCTGCGACCTCGTCGTGGTTGCGATCCCCGGGGCACGCGCCCTGCCGCCGACGATGCTTGCCCTGAAGGCGGGCAAGGAGGTCGCGCTCGCGACCAAGGAAGTCCTGGTCATGGCGGGGACTCTCGTGATGAAGGCCGCCGGCGAGAAAGGCATCAGGCCGATCGACAGCGAGCACAGCGCGATCTGGCAGTGCCTATGGGGAGAGGAGCGCCGCAATGTGCGCCGCCTGATCATCACCGCCAGCGGCGGCCCGTTCTGGGCGCATCCCGACCTCGATTTCGACCAGGTGACGGTCGAGCAGGCTCTCAACCATCCGCGCTGGTCGATGGGGCCGAAGGTCACGATCGATTCGGCCACCCTGATGAACAAGGGCCTCGAGATGATCGAGGCACACCACCTGTTCGGTATCCCGCTCGAGTCGGTCGGCGTGACCATCCATCCCCAGAGCGTCGTCCACTCTCTCGTCGAATTCGTCGACGGCTCGCTCAAGGCGCAGCTGGGCCGGCCGGACATGCGCCTGCCCATCGCGGTCGCGCTCGCGTATCCCGAGCGTCTGCCCGACGCCGTGCCGCCGACGCCGGTCGAAGAGATGAGCGGCCTCGAGTTCTACAAGCTCGACGAGTCGCAGTTCCCGGGGGTGCCGCTGGCGCGGGAGGCGGCCAAGCGCGGTGGGGGCCACCCCGCGGTCCTCAACGCCGCCAACGAGGAGGCGGTCAAGGCCTTCCTTGCCCGCGAGATTCCGTTCAGCGGCATCGTCAAGGCCGTGGGCCGCGCTCTCGGTGCTTTCCCTGGCTGCGGCGACACGCTGGAGGAGATCGTGGACGCCGACGCCTGGGCGCGCGCTTATGTGAGGGATGCCTACGGTATCCGTCCCGTAGGCTAGTTCCGGCATGAGCGCGCTCCTGGTCGTCCTCGGAATCGCCGGCATGTTCCTGCTCCTCATCGCGCCGCACGAGGCCGGCCACTTTGCCTTCGCGAAGCTGTTCAAGGTCCGGGTGATCGAGTTCTCGATCGGGGCTGGAAGCAAGCTCTGGTCGATGACCCGCGACGGGACGCTGTACGCCGTCCGAGCGCTCCCGATCCTCGGCTACGTGCGGATGGGGGGCATGGAGGCAGGCGAGTTCGACGATCCGAACGGATTCCACCGCAAGCCCGCGTGGCAGCGAATCGTGATCCTGATCGCCGGCCCGGCGGCCAACTTCCTGGTGGCGATGATCATCGTCGCCATCGTGGAGCTGACCCAGCTCAACGGCGATCCGGGCAAGGTTTTCACGGTGCTGCCCAAAACGCCGGCAGCCGCCGCCGGCCTCCAGGTGGGGGACAGCATCCGCTCCGTCGACGGCCAGCCCGTGACGCGTATCGGCCAGGTCAGAGACGTCGAAGGCGCCGCGCCAGGCCAGCCCCTGACCCTGGCCGGGGTCCACCCGAATGGCAAGCCGTTCACCGTGACGGTCACGCCCAAGTGCGCGAGCGCGACCAGCTGCGCCATCGGCATCGGCATGCCGAGACGCCTGATCTACTGGTACACGGCGGTCGGCGACGGCGTGAGCTTTCCATTCGCCGCCATCGGCGGGATCGTCGGCGGCCTGGCGCAGCTGGTCACCGGCCAGGTGCCGGGCGGCCTTCTGGGACCCAACGGGGTGACGGGGCCGATCGGCATCGGCGAGGTCGCACAGCAGGCGGTGGGCCTGGGCCTCGACACCTATCTCGGCTTTGTCGCGTTGTTATCTGTCGCCCTTGGATTCACGAACTTGCTTCCGCTTCTGGCCCTCGACGGCGGACGAGTCGTGGTGGTGCTGATCGAGGTGGTGCGCCGCCGCCCGTTCAACCGCACCGTCGAGCTGAACGTCCAGCGGTTCGGGCTGGTCGCGCTGCTTGCCATCGCGGTCTACATCAGCGCGCTCGACATCATCCGCATCGCAAGCGGCCAGTTCCCGGTCCTGCAGAGATGAGCGCGCTCGTCACGCGCCGCAAGTCGATCCCGGTCCGCATCGGCGACGTGGTCGTCGGGGGCGCCGCGCCGATCGCGGTGCAGACAATGACGAAGACCGACACTCGCGACGTCAAGGCGACGCTGCGGCAGATCCACGAGCTGAAAGAGGCAGGCTGCGAGATCGTTCGACCCGCGGTGCCCGACAGGGAAGCGGCGGAGGCGCTGAAGGAGATCGTCAAACAGTCGCCGCTTCCGGTGATCGCCGACATCCACTACGACCACACCCTCGCGCTGATGGCGATCGAGGCGGGGGTGCACTGCCTGCGCCTCAACCCCGGCAACATCCCCGACCGCGACAAGGTCGTGAAGGTGGTGACCGCGGCCAAAGAGCGGCAGATTCCATTCCGGATTGGTGTCAATGCGGGCTCATTGCCCGAAGAGGTGCACAAGTCGCTGCGCGAGCAGCACCACATCGACCGCGACGATCGAGAGCGCACCGCCGACCGGATGGTCGAAGTCGCGCTCGGTCACTGCAAGATCCTCGAGGACCTCGAATATGGGCCCGGTTTCATCAAGGTCTCGCTCAAGGCGACCGACGTGTGGACCAACATCCTCGCCAACCGGAAGTTCGCCGCCGCGCGCGCTTATCCGATCCACCTTGGCGTCACCGAGTCCGGACCGGTCGAAGCGGGCAGCATCCGCAGCGCGGTCGGTATGGGCGTCCTGCTCAGCGAGGGCATCGGCGACACGATCCGCGTCTCGCTCGCGACATCCGACCCGCGCGAGGAGGTGCGCGTCGCGCACGAGATCCTCAAGACCCTCGCGTTCCGCAAGGAGTCGCCGACGCTGGTCGCGTGCCCGACATGCGGACGCCTCGAGTACGACATGGTCCCGATGGTCAAGGCGGTCGAGTCCTACATCGCCAAGCTCAAGGTTCCGATCACCGTCGCGGTCATGGGCTGCGTGGTCAACGGACCGGCCGAGGCGCGGCACGCCGACATCGGCGTCACCGGCGGCCGCGGGAAGGGCGTGATCTTCAAGAAAGGTACGCTCTACAAGACGGTGCCCCAGGAGGAGCTGCTTCAAGTGCTGCTGGCTGAGATCGACGCGATCGCGGCCGAACACGCACCCGCGGCCCCGGCCCCGCTCCCGAGCTAGCCCGGCGCGACTTCGCGCGTCCGGGCGTGCCGATTGATCTAATTACCGCTACGGGAGCTTTTTGACATGAAACAGGAAACCGAAGAGAAGCAGGACTTCGTGAAAGAAGTCACGAAGATGTCCGACGACTTCGACCGCTGGTACACGGAGGTGATCCGCAAGGCCGAGCTGGCCGACTGGTCGGGCGTGCGGGGAATGATGGTCGTGCGGCCATACGGCTGGGCGATGTGGGAGGCGCTGATGCGCGCCTTCGACGACATGATCAAGTCGAGCGGCCACGAGAACTGGGCGTTCCCCCTTCTCATCCCCCGCGAGTACCTGATGAAAGAGGCCGAGCACATCGAGGGCTTCGCGCCCGAGGTCGCGTGGGTCACCCGCGCAGGCGGCTCGATGGAGGAGCTCGAGGAGCCCCTTGCGGTGCGGCCCACGTCGGAGACGATCATCGGCCCGCTCATCAAGCGCTACATCCAGAGCCACCGCGACCTGCCCAAGCTGACCAACCAGTGGAACAGCGTCGTCCGCTGGGAGATGCGCTCGCGCCTGTTTCTGCGCAGCCGAGAGTTCTGGTGGCAGGAGGGGCACACATTTCACGCCGACGCGCAGGAGGCGATGGACGAAGCGGCGCTGACGCTCAGCTACTACAGATCGATCGCCGAGGACTGGCTCGCGGTGCCAGTGCTCGCCGGTCGCAAATCGCCGGCCGAAACATTCCCCGGCGCCGTCCACACGCTGACCGTCGAGGGCTTGATGCGCGATGGCCTCGCGCTGCAGATGGGGACCTCGCACTACTTCGGCCAGAACTTTGCGCGCGCCTACGACATCTCGTTCTCCAACAAGGCGAATGAGCGCGAGCTGTGCTACTCGACGTCGTGGGGGATGAGCACACGGCTCGTCGGCGCCCTGGTGATGGCGCATGGCGACGACTC
>DASZJK010000228.1:0-14914 GCA_035948155.1 Candidatus Dormiibacterota bacterium | reverse complement strand
GCGGACCCGAAGTTTCCGCCGCCGAACGTCATCGGCGGCAGCCGGGGCACGCCCAATGGAAACGTTCTCCTGCAGCCCGGGCTGTACGCCGCGGAGCCGTTTCTGGACGGTGGGCACTGCTGGTTCCTGAGCGGCGGCGTCTACGACTTTGCGGCGGGCCTGTTGAACCTGGGCGACCTCGTGAGCAACGAGCTCAAACCACCCGACGAGCCGAGCGCGTCGAGCAACACCGTGCGCGCGACTCAGTTCTGGGACTCCAACGGCGCTCAGTGTGGCGGCGGATTTCAGGTCCAGAGGATCGTGGGATCCACCGACCTCCCGACCGGGAGGTGGTCCTTCGAGGTCACGTCGGTTCGCACCGACAACTACAACGGCGTCAGCTATCAGCGCGAGAGCGCGCCCTCGATGTGCCGGCAGGTCAACCTGAACAACCACTTCGACGACGTTCAGCTGAGCGTCAGCAACGTGCCCGGCGCCACCTCGTACAACATCTACGCCGCGCTCCCGGGCAGTGGCTGCGCGGGACCGTTCGGCCTCGCCGCCAACCTGCCGGTGTCGGGAACGGTGCAGAACACGAACACCAATCCCTGCCCCGCGTACAACGGGTCGGGCTGCTCGCTGGGAAACGAATCCATCAACCTCGAGGCGCAGCTGGAGCCGCCGTTCGCGCCAACCGCCGCCACGGCTCCGCCCGATTCCGAAACCGCGCCCATCGCCTTTGGCCTGCCCAACCAGAACCCGCCTACGGCCCCAGGTGCTCGCGGCGACAGGGCCAACGAGAACAACTGCGAGACGGTCGGTGGTGCCTACGCCTCGTGTCCGGCTGCCATCACTCCCGGGGCCGTGGAGCTCTACTTCCCGTCTGGCGGATGCTTCAACAACACCAACGGCGGTGACGCCTACCTGTTCAGCGGTTACCAGTACAACTGGGTCAGCCTCTACGAGCCGGGTCCGGCCAACCCTCCTGCCAACGGGTGCACAAACACGTTCGGCGCGGCGAGCAACTCAGCGTACGTCGGGCTCATCTACGCACCCTCGGCTCGGGCCTCGATCACCTCGTCACTGGCGTTCGAGGCGCCTGGGGCGGGGGGCATCATCGCCGATGCCTTCACCTTCACCAACGCGCTGCCAAGGCTTGCCTACAGCGCGGCGTACGCGCCCCTGCCGCCGGCCAGCCGGATTACTGGGTAGTCGAGAGCTCGGGTTCGGCCGGGGCAGCTGCCTCGGCCGGTGCCGCGCCGTTGGTGTCGTGACCGTCTTCGTGCGCTCCCAGGTGCGCGATTCGGCGGTGGAGCGCCGTCACCGCTTTCGTATCGCCCAGCTCTTCGTAGCGCTGGATCGCGCCGCGCCACGCCGCCTTGGCGTCGTCCACCTTGCCGAGGCCGACCAGCGCGTGGGCCCTCGCAGCCAGCGCCTCGGCCCGCTCGCGCGTCTTGTCCCCCGGCATCAGCTGCTGCGCTGAGTCGACCTGCCGTAGGACCTCGTCGAATGCTCCGACCAGCAGAGCGTTCTGCGCAGCCTGGGCGAGGAACGTCGCGGTCCGGAAGGCGTCGGCTGCGGTGCCGGCCTGGTACAGGTGGTAGCCGATCTCGCCGGCATGCTCCGCCGCGGACTTGCCGTAGACGCGCTCGAGCGTGTCAGCGACGGCGAGGTGATAGGCCTGCAGCCGCGGAAGAGGAAGCTGGGCTAACACCCGCTGGCGCACCAGGTCGTGCGAGAAGCGGTAGGTCTCCTTGGCCGCCGCGACCAGGAAGTGACCGCGGGTCGCCTCGTCCAGCGCGTCCCGCAGCTCGTGGCCGGAAAGCTCGCCGAACGCTTCGAGCAGCGGCACGTCGAGGTCGCGGCCGATGACAGCCGCGGCGACCAGCATGCGCTGCGCCGGCTCGCTCAGGCGATTGATGCGACGCCCGATCAGGCCGCGCACGCTCTGGGCCAGCTCGAGGTCTTCTTCCGTGTAGCTCGCCGTCGAGTGGGCCCCGCCAAGCATGGTCTCCGACTCCGACATATAGAAGAAGGAGTGCTCGACGAACAGCGGGTTGCCCTCTGACGCGGCCTGGATGCCGATCAGCTGCACCGGGCTGAGCGGCGTCTCGCCCATGCCCGCGAGGATCCGCTCGACGTCGTGGTCGGTCAGGCGCCCGAGAGCGATGCGCTGCGCGCGCCGCCGCCTGATCAGCCGGGAGACCGCCGTGCTGAATGCGCGCCCGGTTTCGAGCTCCGTGTCCCAGTAGGTCCCGATGACCACCATCCGGCTCGAGGGGAGGCGCTCGGCGAAGTCCCGCAGGAGGGCGACGGTCGCGTCGTCGGCCCACTGCAGGTCGTCGAGGACGACCAGCAGCGGCTTGTTGCCCTGGACGCCGGCGAGGAACGCGTGGATCGACCGGAACAGCTCCTCCCGCACGCTGTCGGCTGGGGCGTCCGACGCGGCGGGGATGCTCCGCACCTTCTGGCGGAGGGTCGGCACGAGCCGGGCGAGGAGTGGTCCGTGGTGTCCGGCCGCGTCGGCCAGCGTCCTGGCGGTCGATTGCGCGACCGCAGCCCTCAGGACCTCGCGGAACGATCCATACGGTTCCGCCGCGCCTTCGACGCACCGGCCGGTCAGCACCATCCATCCCTTCGCGGCCGCCTCCGTGGCGACCTCGGACGCGAGGCGCGACGCGCCGATCCCGGGAGCGCCCGTCAGGAAGGTCAACGTCCCGCTTCCGGTCGCGGCCCGGTCGAGCGTCAGCCGGAGGTCGAGCCGCTCCTGGTCGCGGTCGACGAATCCATCGCCGGGGGCCAGCACGTGCGGCGCCTCCTTGACCTCGCCAGACGACACCTGGTGGAGTCGCCAGCGGTCGGGGAAGCCCTTGAGCTTGTAGCGGCCGCGGAACTCGAACTTCATCTCGGCGATCGGCCCGACCAGCTGCCGGACGATCTCGGAGACCAGGACCTCGCCGCCTTTTGCCTTGCCGGCGACTCGAGCCGCGACGTTGACCGCGGCGCCGAAGATGTCTCCGCCTTCTTCTACCACCTCGCCGGTGTTGATGCCGATACGGATGCGCAGCGTCCGCTCGGGGTTCTGCTTGCTGTAGTCGCCGATCGCCTGCTGAATGTCGAGAGCGCATTCGACTCCGTGGCGTGCCGACCCGAAGCTGATCATGAAACCGTCGCCCAGCCCCTTGATGCGGCGGCCGGCGTGCTGGCCGACCTTCTCATCGATGATCGTCTCGTACGCCTTCATGATCTCGTGCGACGCGGTGAAGCCTCGCGTCGAGAGCAGGCGAGTCGACTCCTCGACGTCGGTGAACATGATGGTCACGGTGCCCTCGGTCTGACCGACCGCCAGGCTGCCGATGATGGTCTCGGCGGTCAGCGGGGCGGCCGCGTTGATCGGCTGCCCGAGGCCTTCGGCGATCTCGCGAAGCAGACCCTGCGAGGCGCGGTAGCCGGCCTCGCCCTGCGGATAGCGGACGGCCTGCAGCAGGCCTGCCTCGACCGCCAGGCGCAGCTCGCGGCCCGCCGAATCCTTGCTGATCTTTTGGGACCGCGCGTAGTCACTGGCCTTCAGCTCGGCCCCCTCGAACGCGTCGGTCAGGGGCTCGGCGAGGCGGAGGCTCAGGCTGCGCCTCGAGATGATGCTTTCGATCACGGCCTGGATGCGCCGCGACGCTCCGGCGGGGCCGGGCGCCCCCTCCGTCGAGCGGACCGTGGGGAGCATGCCGCCGAAGCCGCTCGAGGCGGCCGCGAGCTGGCCCAGCGCGGTGGTCGCGCGCGCCATCGCGGTCGCAGCCTCCAGGGCCTGGCCGGCGTGGAAGTCCGGTGGCGGGGAGGGATAGGCGGTTGGGTAGGGTGCGGGGGCGTCGCCCGGGGGCTGGGCCGGGTAGGCCACCGGCGTGAGGGCCTGCGGCGGCGGCGCGTACTGCGGCGGTGCGTACTGGGGCGGTGCGTACTGCGGCGCGGGCGTGTACTGCGGCGGCGGGCCCGCGGGCTGAGGAACCGCTGGCGGCGCGGCAGGTGATGCGGCCTGCAGGTCCGCCACCGCGGCGCGTGCCGCGTCGATGAGCTTGCGCATCTCCTCCTGCATCTCGGGGGTCTGCGCCGGGGCCGGCTCGGCCGGCGCCTGAGTCGAAGGCGCCGTCGTACGAGTCGCCGGCCGGTCGGAGCTGAACGGGACCAGGACGACCTGCCGAACGACGTTCTCCGTCTTGCCCTGGCCGGAGATGAGCGGGTCCTTGACGACAGGCATCATGCTGTCCGACCCGGCCGGGATGAATCGCGACTTGGACGGGTCGAACAGGTCCTGGTTGACCTGGACACCGTAGAACGCGGCCTTGTCGAGCGCGGTCGGCACGTAGCCGGTCGCGTTGTACTCCAGGCGGAGGTCCGAGCCCATACCCAGCAGGAAGATGTCGCGGAGGATCGGGCCGTTGGCGTCGTAGCCGACGACCTCCGCGATCTGCGCGATCTTGCGCCGGCCATCAGGCATGCGGGCCTGGTGGACGATCAGGTTGACAGCGGACGCGATCTGCGCCCGCACGGCCTCGAACGGGATGTCGATCGAGGCCATCATCACCATCGTCTCGAGACGCGACAGGGCGTCGCGGGCGGAGTTGGAGTGGATGGTCGACATCGAACCGTCGTGGCCGGTGTTCATCGCCTGCAGCATGTCCAGCGCCTCCGCGCCGCGGACCTCACCGACGAGGATCCGGTCCGGACGCATCCGGAGGCTGTTGCGAAGCAGCTGGCGGATGGTGAGCTCGCCTTTGCCCTCGACGTTGGCGGGCCGGTGCTCGAGCGCGATGACGTGCGGGTGGTCGATCTGCAGCTCGGCCGCGTCCTCGATCGTGATCACGCGCTGGTTGTGGGGTATGAAGCGCGCGACGACGTTCAGCGAAGTGGTCTTGCCGGAGCCGGTGCCGCCTGACACCAGGATGTTCATGCGGCCGAGCACGGCAGCCTGCAGGAACTCCGCCATCGCGGGGCTGAGGCTTCCTTCCTGCTTCAGGTCCTCCATGCTGAGGACCGCGTCTTTGAACTTGCGGATGGTGAGCGCGGCGCCGTGGATTGCCGCCGGGCGGATGATCGCGTTGACGCGGCTGCCGTCGGGCAGCCGGGCGTCGACCATCGGGTTCAGGCCGTCGATGTGACGTCCGGTCGTGGCGACCATGCGGCGGATGGTTTCGAGGAGCTGGTTCTCGTCCTCGAATCGGACCTCGGCTTTGGTCAGAACGCCGCGGCGCTCGATGAAGATCTGGTCCGGACCGTTGACCATGATCTCGCTCACCGATCGGTCGTGGAGCAGGCCGTCGAGCGGTCCATAGCCGACCGCGGCGCGCAGGATGATGTCCGCGAGGGCAGATTTCTCTTGCGGGTTCAGCGTGATGCCGTCATCCAGCAGGAAGCGATCGAGGTGCGTGCGCACCGCGCGCGAGAAGGCGATCGTGTCTCCGGTCGTCAGGCCAACATCGCGGATCAGCGCGAGGCGGTCGCGGAAATCGCCGGCGAGCTTGTTGAGATCGCGTCCCTGGCTGGCGGCCGTCTCGAGGAGGTCGGAGCGGCGTCGTCGCGGCGCGCCGGATACGGGCAGCGCGGTCGCCCACATCTCGACGAGCTGCGTCTCGAGCACCGAGTCCTTCGCGGCCACGGCCGGGATCACGCGCGCGATCTCGGGCAGGCGGATCTTGATCGGCAGGCTGTCACTTTCGGGGGGAGCTGCTCGATCGATGTAGGCCGCGATCCACTCGCCGTCGCGAAAGCGAATGATCGCCTTGCGGTCGGTGCTTGCGTCGCCGGGATCGCGCTCGAGACCAGGGTCGTCGACCGACCCGAACACGACGTACTTGATGTCGCGGTTCGGGATCATGCGCGGTCTCGTGTGGTCGGCATTGGTGAAGATCGGGAATCCCTCTGGCGTGATTCGTCGCGCCTCCGATTCGCCCTCCTCGAGGCCGCCGTCGAGCCGGTGGATGACGACCCTCATGCGCCCCGGCTGCTGCGGGGCATCAGGTGCGGACGGCGTTTCCAGGATGCTCATGAGGCGAATCGCTCCGGGGGCCGGCGGCGATCGAGCACCCACTTCGAGCCTGGCATGCGTTTGGCCACGCCCTTGACCTCGGACGCGCGCGCGGCGACGGCGGCCGGGCTCGCGTAGCTGCCCGGCTCGGCGATCACGATGCCGATCGAGACCGAGACCAGCGGCGTGCGAAGAATGTTGCCGCTGCGTTCCTCGGACTCGATCCACCCCTGGTCGCGGTCGGGCGGGTCGTAGAGCGCAGGGATCGCTGCGTCGAAGCGCCTGGTGATGTCTTCGGCGATCGACTCGGCGAGCGTGGGCTCGGTGAGGATCACGAAATCATCGCCGCCCACATGGCCCGCGAAGTGATGGTTCGAATGTCGCTCCTCGAGCACCTCGAGGATGATCGTCGCGAGCGTCTTGATCACGTCGTCGCCACGAAGGAAACCGTAGTGGTCGTTGTAGCTCTTGAAGGCGTCGATGTCCGGGTACAGCACCGCGAAGCGCTCGCTCTCGGCGAGGCGGTGGCTGATCTCGCGCAGGATGTCGCTGTTGCCGCTCATGCCGGTGAGGGGGCTCAGCCCTCTTGTCGTGGTCGAGCGGGTGATCACGGCGCGCAGGCGGGCCACGAGCTCTTCGGGGATGAACGGCTTGGTCACGTAGTCGTCAGCGCCGGAGAGGAGGTGTTCGACCTTGTCTTTCAAGGAGTCGCGCGCGGTCAGGACGACGACCGGGATAAGTCGGGTCCGGAAGTCGTCCCGCAGCTGGGCCATGATGTCGTCGCCGGTGACCTCGCCGATCATGAGATCGAGCAGGATGATGTCCGGCCGCCACTCGACGGCGGCGTCGTGGGCGGAGTGGCCGTCGCTGACGGTGACGCATTCGAAGCCCGCGCGTTCGAGTACGCGCTTGACCAGGCGCAGGACCTGGTCATCGTCGTCGACCACCAACGCGATGTCATGGCGCACGAGCGCCGAGCGCGGGCGATCGCCGACTGATCTCGCGATGGTCATGGCGAGACCTTCCCCGGTCGGGGAAGCTTGTCGAGCATCGCGATGGCGCGCTCGGCGGCGGCCTTGATCTCCTGCACGTCGGCTCGGATGGCCTCCGGGTCATCGAGCTCCTCGCCGACCAGCTCGCTGTAGTTGACGATGACGGCGAGCAGATTGCGAAAGTCGTGGATGAGCACGCGGCCAGGGTCCATGTGGTCGTTGTTGTCGCTCACGAGGGACCCCCGAAAAATCGAGGATCTTTTGGGGCTTTCACAGCTTTTTCACCAGGCGCCAACGATTCAGGTTGCCGTCGCGCTCGTATCCAAGCTCGTCAAGCAACGATCGCGCCATGGCCAGGCCACGGCCAGCCTCGCTCTCGTGCCCCGGCATCTTGCGCGCCAGGTGTTCGTGAACAGGAGCTCCCGAGTCCGTAAGCGACGCCTCGACGACGCCGTCGATGCACTTCAATCGATAGTCGACTGGCCGCTCCGTGCCGGCGGGCCGGCCGTGGGTCAGCACGTTGCTTCCAATCTCGCCCAGCGCGGTCTCGAAGAGCAGAAGGCCGAGGTCGTCGGACCCGCGGCCGCTGGCCGCACGCAGCCGGTCGATCGACCGGTGCAGGACCTCGAGCCCTTCGTCAAGCTCGGCAAAGGTCGCATGAAACTCGAAAACGCCATTCGGGTTGCTCACGGGCTTAGAAGCCCGCGAGGGCGTCCTCGATCGTCGCGAAATACGGAAAGACCTTGTCCAGGGTGGTGAGCTCGAGGACGACGCGCACCTGCTGATTCGGCGCGGCAAGGCGGAGCTCACCCTGCCGGTTGCGGATTTGCTTCAGCGCGGCGATCACCGACCCGAGGCCGGTCGAGTCGACGAAGCTGACGCCCTCCAGGTCGATCACGACCTTCGGCGGACCGTTCCGGGCGAGGTCATTCATGGCGTCCTTGAGCGCGGGCGCGCCGGCGACGTCGAGGCGGCCGGTGGGAGCGACGATGGCGACGCCGCCCTCGGTCTGGCGGGTCTGGACTTCGAGGGCCATTACAGCCGGAAGAGCATATGGCAGAAACCGGCCACTTTAGCCGGTCTAGACTGCATCGCCGTGAACGAAAAAAGCGCCCCGGAAAGGGTGCTGATCGTGGAGGACGAGGAAGCCCTTGCCAGGGTCATGGCCCGCACCCTGCGCAGCCGCGGTTTCGCAACCGAGGTCGCGCTCACCGGGGCCCAGGCCCGGGAGCTCTTCTCGGCCAGTCCCTTCGCGCTCGCGCTGCTGGACGTCAGGCTTCCGGACGAATCCGGCTACACCCTTCTCGAGGAGCTGCGCGCGGCGCAGCCCGACGCCGCTGTGGTCATGATCTCGGGCGTCGACGACCCGGAGCTGGGCAGGGCCGCGCTCGAGCATGGCGCGTACGCGTACCACGTGAAGCCTGTGGGAGCGACCCAGCTCTACCTGCTCGTCGTCAACAACCTGCGGCGGCGGAGCCTGGAGATCGAGAACCGCGCGATCGTGGCCCGCCTCGAAGGCGTGGTGGCGGAGCGGGCCGAGCAGATGCGCCGCGCGGCCGAGCTGCAGGCCGGCATGCTGCCGCCGTCCCCTTTCGTCGAGGACGGCTTCGAGGTGGCTGCGCACTTCACGGCCTCGCGGGAGATCAGCGGCGACTTCTACGACTGGTATCGCGACGGCGACGGGCACGTGACGCTGTCGCTCGGGGACGTCATGGGCAAGGGCTTGATCGCGTCCTTGATGATGGCCACCGCGCGCGCGGCGTTGCGGGGTGTTGCCGGCGTCGAACCCCTCGACGCGGGCATCAAGCAGGCGGAGTCCGTGATGTCGATGGCGCTCGAGGTCAACCACGCGTACGTGACGCTTTTTCACTGCACGTTCAATCCGCAGACCGGAGATCTCGTCTACGTGGATGCGGGCCATGGACACGCGCGCCTGCTGCGCGGCGGGACGGCACAGGAGCTGCTGCCGCAGCGAAGCGCTCCTATCGGCATTTTCCCAGACACGCACTACGTCTCCGGCCGGGTCACGCTTGATCCCGGTGACTCGCTCGTGGTGTTCTCAGACGGGCTGCTCGACCTGCGCCCGGACCTTGCGACCAAGGACCTGCAGCTGCCGGGCGACGTGCGGCGGGCGGGCAGCGCACAGGAGATGGTCGACATCCTGGCCCGAGGCGCTCGGGACAGAGCCCTCGCCGACGACGTGACCGTGGTCGCTCTGAAGCGCCTGGCCCGCGGTTAGTCCGAGCTCTCAAGCTCGGCCGCACCCCTGAACCTCGGATGGTCGGGACGATCCGAGAGGCGGTTTTCTTAAGCCGGCTGAACCTCGAAAGGTCGCCACTACACTGTGGGGCCTGCGCACCTTCCATGCCGCCAGGGGGGGCGAGGCAGGGGGATCGCCAGGGATGGGTCAGGGGTCAGCCTTCCGGACTCGCATCCTGGTTCGTCGAGCCACGCCATTGGTTGCGGTCGCGGCGATTTTCACCGTGTTTTCCTTGACTGGGGCCCTCGCGGACGCGCAGCCCGTGCTCGCCTTTCCTCTTTATTTGGCCGTCGTCCTGCTCGCGTCGCTGCAGCAAGATCTGGCCGAGTCGCTCACCGTCGCGGCCGCCGCGGCCGTGGCGGTCCTCATCACCCCTCTTGCCACCGGAGCCCCGGTGGCCGACGCGGCGAGTGCCATCCTTCTGGGCGCGGTCCTTGTCGGCGTCGCGCTCGGTGTGGGCGCCATCAGCCGCCGGGCGCGCGCGACGGCCTCAGAGACGCGCCGCCGGCTCGAGGAGCTGACCGAGGCCGAGCGGGAGCTCCGGACGACCCTCGCGTCGGCCGGGGTCGGACTGGCATTGGCCGACCTCGACGGCCGCTTCACACAGGTCAACCGGGCGCTGGCGACGATCCTCGGCCGCGACCAGGATGACCTGACCCACGCCTCGGTGGTCGATGTCACGGCAGAGCAAGATCGGCCCGCCCTTGCCGGTGCCCTCGGGATGATCCGCCGTGGTGACGTCGAGCGGTGGGAAGGCCAGGTCATGCAGCAGCGCTCCGACGGAATCCACGTGCCGGTCGCACTGTTGCTCACGAAGCTCCCCGACGCCGCAGGCACCCGTGCGCTGCTCGTCCAGGCGACCGACGTCACAGCCGATCGCCGCACGGACGCGCTGCGGGACTGCGCCGCCGCGGTGCGCGAGGTCATTGCGGCGTCGCCGGGTCTGCAGCCGGCGATGCCCGACCTGCTCGCCGCGTTTCGCCAGAACCTCGGGTGGCAGGAGGCGCACTACTCGTCGAGCCGGGCCGAGTCGGTCACCGCGGGCGACGAGCTGGCTGCTCGAGCGTGGCAGGCAGGCGTGCTCACGGCCGAGGTGGACTCCGAGAGGAGCGCGGTCGCGTTCCCGGTGATAGACACCGGTGACGTCGTAGGCGTGATCGAGCTCTCATCGCCCGCGATGAAGCGTCTTGCGGACGACGAGGTGTCGATGCTGAGCCGCGCGGGCGTCGAGATAGGTCAGTTCATCCGGCGCACCGAGACCGCGCAGGCGCTGCGGCGAAGCGAGGCGGATCACCGTGCGATCTTCGAGCGCTCTCCGATCGGCATCGCCCGCATCGGAGGCGACGGCGAGCTGCTGGAGGCGAATCCCTCATTGCTGCAGATGCTGGAGCACGACCCCGAAGCCATGCGCACGAGCGCCTGGCCTGACCTGATGCGCGCCTACGACCAGGCCGCCTCGCGCCTCGGCAAGGCGACGTTTCTCGCGGGCATCACGGACGGCAGCAGCATCCAGGTGCGCGCCGCGACGGGCACCGCCAACTGGCTCTGGCTGCAGCTGACGGCGACTTCGATCCCCGACTCCACCGGCCGCCCGGAGCACGTCCTCTTGATGATCGAAGACGTCACTGCCGTACGCGAGACCTCGGACAAGCTGGCCGAAGCCCTCGAGGCGCAGCGCGCCGCGATCGCGAACCTGGAAAAGCTCGACACCACGAAGAGCGAGTTCCTCAGCATCGTCAGCCACGAGTTCCGCACCGCCCTGACCGGCATCCAGGGATTCAGCGAGCTGATCCGCGACGGAGGGCTCGAGGCCGACGAGGTGCGCGCATACGGAGGCTACATCTTCAACGACGCCGACCGCGTCAACAGGCTGATCGGCGACATGCTCGACCTCGACCGGATGGAGTCGGGGCGCATGACGATGCGCGCGACGGACGTCGACATCAACGACATCCTGATGGAGGCGATCGCCCGCGCCTCGACGTCGACGGTCACGGTCGAGTTCAAGTCGGACCTGGACGCGCGCCTGCCCATCGTGGCCGGCGACCGCGACCGCCTGATCCAGGTCGTCAGCAACCTCGTCAACAACGCGGTCAAGTATTCGCCCGAAGGCGGCACCGTCACGCTGACCAGCCGCGTCGAGGGCACCTACGCGCTGATCAGCGTCACGGACACCGGGATCGGCATCCCGGCAGAGGAGATCGGCCACGTCTTCGAGCGCTTCCGGCGAGTGCGCAGCGGCGCCGCGCAGTCGATACCCGGGACTGGCCTCGGCCTCACGATCGTTAAGCAGATCGTGGAGATGCACGGAGGCAAGATCTGGGTCGAAAGCGCCGTCGGTCACGGCTCCTCGTTCCACTTCACGATCCCGCTCGCGCCCGAAGGCGCGGCCGCGCTGCAGCTCCGCCATGGCTGATTCCACCAATGGCGCCCCGAAGTTCACAGTGCTCGTGGCCGACGACAACGAGGTCGCGCAGCGGCTCTGCAAGCGCGTGCTCGAGAAGGCGGGTTACGGCGTGCTGATCGCAGCCGACGGACTGCAGGCCGTGGACATCGCGCTGTCGCAGAAGCCGGCCATGATCCTGATGGACGTCGCGATGCCCGGAATCGACGGGCTGGAGGCGATGCGCCGGATCAAGACCGAGGTGCCCGCGATGCCGATCGTGATCGCAAGCGCGCACTCGATGGCGAGCGACCGCGAGCGCTTTCTCGCTGCGGGCGCGGACAACGTGCTGAGCAAGCCGTTCCGGCTGGCCGACCTCATCTCCATAGTCGAGCAGCTCGCTCACGCGGGGTCGATGTGAAGGACCTCACTGGAACCCGGCTCGCCCAGTACGAGGTCGTCGAGCGCCTGGGTGGCGGCGGCATGGCGGTCGTGTACCGCGCGGTGCAGCAGCCCCTCGGACGTGAGGTCGCGTTGAAGGCGCTCTCCTCAGAGCTGTTCCAGGACGACGGTTTCGTCAAGCGCTTCGAAACCGAGGCCAAGACGCTGGCCAAGCTCGACCACCCCAACATCCTCCCGATCTACGACTTCGAGGTCATCGACGGCAACGCGTTCCTCACGATGCCGCTGATCCGAGGCGGCACGCTGCGCGACATCCTCAACCGAGGGCCGATGGACCCGCTGACCGCGTGGCGTTACCTGCGCGAGATCGGCGACGGTCTCCAGCACGCGCACGACGCCGGGATCGTGCACCGCGACCTCAAGCCGACGAACGTGCTGATCCACCAGGACGGGCGCGCGATGCTCGCCGATTTCGGCCTGGCGCGCGGCGCGGGGCAGCCGACGCACCTCACCACCATCGGACTCGCCATCGGCACGCCGGGCTACATGGCCCCGGAGCAGGTGATGGGACGTGACGTCGACCGCCGCGCGGACATCTACTCGCTCGGCGTGCTGACCTTCGAGATGCTCACCGGCCGCCTGCCGTACGTGGGCTCGAACCGGATGGAGGTCGCGTACGCGACCGTGAACTCGCCGATCCCGTCGGCGGTGAAGATCAACCCCAAGCTGCCCGACGAGCTCGACTCGCTTCTGGCGAAGGTACTGGCCAAGGAGCCGGGCGACAGGCCGCAGACGGTGAAGGACGTGCTGGCGCAGATGGCGAAGCTTCCCCAGCGCCGGACTTCTCCGGTGGGCGCGCCTCCGGCGGCGCCGGTCCCCGCGACCGCGGCCCCTGGTGGTGTCGCCGGGCCGCCGCGTCCCGCGGCCGCGTCGATCGGTCCGGACACGACCTCGATGCGTGCCATGCGCCCGTCAACTCCGGCGCCGCCACCCGCGATCCTGCACGGATCGCCACCGCCGACCCCCACGTCCGCGCCCGGCTCGACCATTCGCACGCTCGAGCTCATGGGCGTGCGGCCCGCCCGAGCTCGCGGTCGCTTCGTCCTCAACTCCTACTTCAGCAACCAGGTGCACGTCGCGCGGGACGTGACCGGCGACCGCTGGCCGGAAGTCGCGTACGCGGCGGGGCTTGTCCAGTACATCGAGCAGGACGCGCCCCACGACGACCAGCTGTCGTCTCCGGTCGAATCGCTCTCGCGTTTGAACGAGGCGTTCGAGACGATCTACGGGCCCGAGTCGGAAGACATGATCCGCGCCTGGGGCCGCCGAGCGGCCGAACGCTGGCTGGCCGATGGACGTCACGGCCTCGGCGGCGCACGTCGCTTCGTTCCAGGACGTCAGCGCAAGCTCGCCAATGTGGTCAAGAACTTCAGCGAGGCCATGGACAACGTGCGCGGTGAGCACACGCACGCGTGGCTGCAGGTCGACGAGCACCAGTTCTGGCTCGTCCACTTCTCCAACATGTTCGCGCTCGGGCGCATCAAGACCGTGAAGTCGTGCCACATGTGGACGGCGACGATAGAGACGATCCTGCGCTGGGCGGGGTTGGCCAACGACTGGTACGTCGAAGAGGTCGAGTGCGGGTCGGTGACCGGGACGTTCGACTGCGCCTTCGCGATCCGGGCGTCGGAAACCAGTTAGTCCACGGCGTCAAAACCCGCCGTTCCACTCCTGGTGGGCGGCGGTAACATCCACCTCACCAGGCACGCCCTCCCTCCTTTCTGAAGGTCCTCTGCCCCCCGGCGGGCAAGCGCCCCTGCTCTCCTTCCCGCTGTTGTGACTCATTTAGAGTCAGGGCGTGGCGCGATTCGCAATCGACGTGACGGCATGCTGGCGACCGCAGCGGGTGGGCATGCTGACGGTCGCGGTCGAGCTTTCCAGGGCCCTCGTGGATGCCGGCGATCGTGATCGCTTCGCGCTGCTGTGCAGCCGCGAGCGGCCCGCAGCGCTCGAAGGTCTCGACTGCGATGCGTTCTTCGCGCCGTACCGCCACGAGCTCGCCCTCAAATCTCGCTGGATTCCCGCAGTCGAGCCGCACCTCGAGTCCGACGCGATCCTCTATCCCTACTGGCCGAGCCCGCCCTTCCGCCGGGCGGGCGCGCCGCCGGCGGTGATCTTCGTGCACGACCTGGCCTTCCGACTTCGCGCGGCCGAGGTGCCGTGGCAGCAGCGCCTCTACCTCGGGGCCCTGTTTCCGCAGGCGCTGCGCCAGGCGGCGGCGGTGCTGGTGCCGTCCGAGACGACGCGCAACGACCTGCTGCGTCTTTATCCGACGGAAGGGCTTCAGGCGAAGGTGCACATCGTCCCCGAAGGCCTGCGGCCGGCTGTCGACCCGGGCCCGCTGCCCAATGGCCTGGAGCCTGGATTTGTCCTGGCCGTCGGCACGGTCGAGCCGCGCAAGAACTACCCGCGCCTGCTCGCGGCGTACCGGCAGCTGCACGGCCGCCCCGGCGTGCCGCAGCTGGTGATCGCCGGCCGGGCGGGTTGGGCGTACGGCGACACCCTGCTGCGGATCCAGGCCGAGCCCGGCGTCCGGTACCTCGGGCACGTAGACGAGTCGACGCTCGAGTCGCTGTACCGGTCGGCATCGGTGCTCGTCTTCCCGAGCCTTTACGAAGGATTCGGCCTGCCGCTGCTCGAGGCGATGGCCCACGGGGTGCCCGCGGTCATCGGCGCTGCGGGTGCGCTGCCGGAATTGGCCGAGGGCGCCGCTCTTTCGGTCGATGCCGAGGATCCCAACGCTATCGCCGGCGCGATCGAGCGCCTGCTGGCCGACGAGTCCCTGCGCAGCAAGCTCGGCGAGGAAGGACGGCGGCGCTCGA
>DASZJK010000227.1:0-2756 GCA_035948155.1 Candidatus Dormiibacterota bacterium | reverse complement strand
ACTCGAGGTCCTCGAGACATTCGACCCCAATCGCGGACTCACCTTTTCGAGCGGCTGCCACGCCGCCGTCGTCGCGGTCGATCCGGAAACCGGCCAGGTCGAGGTCCTGCGCTAT
Source organism: Candidatus Dormiibacterota bacterium (assembly GCA_035948155.1). Classification (GTDB taxonomy): domain Bacteria; phylum Chloroflexota; class Dormibacteria; order Dormibacterales; family Dormibacteraceae; genus 40CM-4-65-16. Next base: position 2,641 of record DASZJK010000227.1, on the reverse strand, counting down.
GTCATCGCGCACGACACCGGCAGGCCAATCAACGCACTGCTCGTCGAAGGTCAGATGCACGGCGGCTACGCGCACGGTCTCGGCTACGCGCTGTTCGAAGCCGCGATATACGACACGGACGGCAGCTTCCGCACGAGCAGCTTCCTCGACTACACGATCGCGAGCACCGGCGAAGTCGGCGAGCCCGAGCTGATCCACATCGAGACGCCGACCGACAGCAACCCAGAGGGATTCAAAGGCGCGGGCGAGAGCGGGACCATCCCCGTCCCGGCCGCGATCTCCGCCGCGGTCGAGGATGCGCTGCGCAAGCGCAAGCCAGACGCCGTCATCGACCACCTGCCGATCACGTCCGACCGCATCGTCGAGATCCTCGCGAAATAGCCGCAACCCAAGATCCACGCGCGACGACCCCTCCCATCAACGCCGGCGGCGTCGACTGGCGGCGCAACCTGGTCGCGCTGTGGTTCGCGGAGTTCACCGCGATCTTCGGCTTCAGCTTCGCGTTTCCTTTCCTCTCCATCTTTCTGACCAATGACCTCGGGGTCCGTCCCGGCCACGACCTCGACCTGTGGGTCGCGGCGTCGGCCAGCTCGTCGGGGCTGTCGATGGCGATCGCGAGTCCCATCTGGGGCATCCTCGGCGACCGCTACGGACGCAAACCCATGCTGCTGCGCTCCATGCTGGGCGGCGCGATCACCGTCGGGCTCATCTACTTCGCGCAGACCCCGGCCGAGCTGGTCGTGCTGCGACTGCTGCAGGGCGCGACGAGCGGGACGGTCGCCGCCGCGACGTCGTTGGTCGCGGCCGAAACGCCGCGGTCGAAGGTCGGATGGGCGCTGGGCGTGGTCACGTCCGCGGTCGCGCTGGGCAGCGCGATCGGACCGGTCGTCGGCGGGATCGCCGGGTCACTCTTCGGCCTCCGGCTCGTATTTCTCGGAGGCGGGATCCTTCTGCTCCTCGCCCTGATCCCCGTCGTGATCATCGTCCGCGAGAGCCCGATCGTCCGTCGCCCAGGACAGAGCGTGAGCACGCTCGCCCTCATCGACGAGCGACCTGGCCTCCGCCGCTCGCTCAGCGTGCTCATCGGCGCGCAGGGATTGATCAGCGTCTGCAACTCCGCGGCCCAGCAGCTGGTCGTGCTGCGCCTGCTCGAGATGCTGACAAGCGGCGTCTCAGCGGTGAGCGGCATCGGATTTGGGCTTGCGGGGATCGCGAGCAGCGCGGCGGCGGTCGGCTACACCCGGGTCACGAAACGTCTCGGCTACGTGCGCACAGCAGCCGCGGCCGCCGCCCTGGTCGCGGTCGCGGTCGGATTGATCGGGATCGCGCCCTGGCCCGCGCTGATCGTGGCGGGAATCGGTCTCAACGGCCTGTTCAGCGGCGTCGTGATCCCCGCGACCGCCAGCATGATCGGCCTCGAGACGCCGCATGAGGCGCAGAGCACCGTCTTCGGATTCAATGCGAGCTCGGTCGCGTTTGGATTTTTCCTCGGACCGCTCATCGCCGGCACCGTCTCGGCTGTGGCCGGCGTGCCCGCGGGGCTGTTCGTGATCGGGATCCTCGCCCTGGTGCTTGCGGGGATCATCGCGGCCGGCGCGCGCGAACCGACGCGCTGAGATAACCTGCCGCCGTGAGTGCAAACCCGCCGCCATCTGGTCAGGTCTCGCCTGACGGCAAATGGTGGTGGGACGGTACGAAGTGGTCGCCGATGCCCCCGAGCACCGCGCTCGCGCAGCCGCCGGCGCCGCTGCAACCCGCCTATCCGCAGCCGGCGCCTACGCCCCCAGCCGCGTACGCGTACGGTCCTCGCACCAACAACACGGCCGTCGCCTCGCTGGTCTTCGGAATCGTTTCCTGGTTGGTCTGCCCCGTCATCGGTGGCCTGCTGGCGGTGATCCTCGGCCACGTCGCACGCGGTCAGATTCGGCGGACGGGAGAGGGCGGCGGGGGCCTCGCGCTCGCGGGGTTGATCCTCGGCTACTTGCACCTGGCCGGTGTCTTCGTGGTCGGGTTCATCTGGCTGGTGCTGCTCGGCGGATTCCTGGCCACTCTCGGAGCACTCGGAAACCTGCCGTCGCCATCACCTTAGGTGCGCCCCGTCGGCGCGGCTGGTCAGGACGCGGGCTCGTTCGGTTCGAACGGAGTCAGCCTTTCGAGGTCTGATTCGTCCAGCTGGGCAAACAGCGCCGCGTCGTCGCTCCGGCCGAGGAAACGGCGCGGCAGAATGACCTCTTTCTTGAACAGCCCGTCGGGCTGCAGTACGACCCCTACGAGCTGATCCGCATCGAAGAGCACGTCCTTCACCGTGCCGAGCTTCTTGCCCGTGTGGCCCAGCATCACGTTCTCGCCGCCGTCGATCTCCAGCTCGCTGTCGGGCTTGTTCGCCACCTGCTCGAGCCAGTGCGGGATCTCGGGTCCTGAGCCAAGGATCGCGGCTTCGTCCTCGATTTCCTCGCCCAGGGACTCGGGCTTCTCGCGGTAGCTCAAATACGGCTGCAGCTTCCGCGCGTCGGCGGAGCTGATGCTCAGCTCGACGCGATCGCGGTCGACGGACTGGACACCCTCCCGCGGCACCACGAACTCATTCGCAACCAGCAGCGAACCCGGCGACAGCCAGCTTCCAGAGAATCCGTGGCTCTCC
>DASZJK010000226.1:0-2377 GCA_035948155.1 Candidatus Dormiibacterota bacterium | reverse complement strand
CAGGTCGTGGCCAGCGAGCTCGAAACCCTCGAGCGGCAGCTCGCCGAGGTCGAGAAGGAAGAGTCCGCGCTCGGGATGATCGAGCAGCGGCTGGCCGGCCAGATCGAGGCCTTCGCCGCGCGGCAGGAGGTCATCAAGGCGCGCTACAGCGCGGCCGAGGCGCAGGTCCGCATCAGCGAGGCGATGACCGGCGTGTCCCAGGACTTCGCCGACCTGACCGCCGCGCTTCATCGCGCGGAGCAGACGACCGAGGACATGCAGGCGCGCGCGAGCGCCATCGACAGGCTCGTCCATGAAGGCGACCTCGAGTCGATCGGCTTCGCGGCCGGATCAGACGCGATCGACGCCCGCTATCAGGCTCTTGGCGCCGACGACGACGTCGAGCGCCGGCTCAACGCGCTGAAGGAGCTCGGTTAGTCACCGAGAGCTGGTCAAGCCGGCTCGCGACAAGCTCGAAGCCGTGGTGCATCCTCCGGTAGTACGTCGGTCGCGACAGGTGCAGCCTCTCCATGATCAGCTCGTGGCTGCCCGCCTTCTTCACGTAGTAGTCGAGCAGCAGGTGACCGGACTCTGCATCGCGGGGCGATGCGGAGGCGGCCAGCTCCCCGATCACGTCTATCAGCAGCGCCCGCAGCTCGATGGCCGCGGAGTCACCCTTCGTCACGACCGGCAGCTGAGCAAGCGGGCTCCGGCCGAGCGCTTCGGGAGTCCCTAGGTCGTCCAGCGCGGCCCGGACCAGTTGCTCGCGCGCCGTGCTGTCAGGGTCGAGCGTCCATCTCTCCGCGATCGCGGCCTCGGGGATCACGACGTAGGGTTCGATGACGGCGCCGGGAAGGCCCGCGCGCAGCAGGCGTCCCATGAGCCAGCTGAGCATCGTCGAGGCGATGATCGCCCCCGCCCAGAGCGATGGGCCCCAGTCGGTCCCGGCCGGGCGCGCCCCCAGGTCGACCATGTAGGCGAACGCGTAGGTCCCGCCGATGAGCGCGGTCAGGGACGCCGACGGGCGGCCGGGCCGGCGGGAGGTCCAGAGCAGCCACGCGTCCGCGACCACGCCGGTCGCAAACGGCACCGGCAGCAGGTAGAAGTGGCCCTTAGTGATGGTGACGAGCAGGCCGTTCAGGGTGAACACGAATGTCAGCGACCCGGGACGGAGCCGGAACGCGCTGTTGAGCAGCAGTCCAGTGCCGGCGACGATTGCCGCCTGCGCCAGCAGCGCGGCCATGCCGATGTTCTCGCGCACCCAGCCGACCGCCTGGTCGTGGAACTGGTAGTCCTTCGCGGGCCACGGGTCGATCAGCGGATGCGCGAACTGCGTCGCGAACGTCACCGAGGAGAGAAGGAGCGCGGCCGACATCAAAGCCATCGGGCTCGCAACGGTCTCGCCCCTCCGGGTCGCGGCACGCAGGGGCCCGCTCACGACCACGGCGGCCGCCGCCATCTCGATGAGGTGTGGTGGCGAGAACAGGACTTCGAGACCCAGGCCGCCCGAGCCGAAAGCCGGAGTCCAGATCGCATCGTCGAGGAGCCAGGCCGCGCCGAAGATGAGCAACGCCGCGAAGGTGCCGGTTTCGCCGTCCGGGAGGGCGCGGTTCCAGGCGCGCCCGGCGGCGAGCCCTGTGGCAAACCCCGCGAAAAGGTAGAGCGTCAGCAGAGACCACGCGGCGACGACGATCGTCCGTCCGGCCGTCGCGGTCGACTGGAGGACTTCACCCGGCTGATGGACGTACGCATACGCCACCACGTAGGCGCCGAGAACGAAACCGGTAGACAGGACGATGACGACCGCGTCGACAAGGCGCGGTTCTTCGACCAGACGCCGAAAGCCTTTCATCCTCCCACCCGGCGCAAACGATAACCCCGCGAAAGCCGCATTGCGTTAGTCGCGACTATCCGTTATCTGCGGGCTCGAGGACCCGCGATAGTCGCGACTATCGCGGGAATCGGAAGCGGTCGCTAAGGCTGCGGGGACGAGGCGGCGCTGAACTTGTTCGTGACGCCCTGCTCGGCGTGGATCACGTGCATCACAGCGTTGATCAGCGCCAGGTGCGAGAACGCCTGAGGAAAGTTGCCGAGGTGCCGGCCGCTCCGCGGGTCGATCTCCTCTGCGTACAGCTGCAGCGGGCTGGCGTACGAGAGCAGCTTCTCGCACAGCACTCGAGCCCGATCCAGCTCACCGATCTCACACAGCGCCGAGACGAGCCAGAACGAGCAGATGGTGAACGTCCCCTCCTCGCCCTGCAGCCCATCGTCGGTCTCCTCGGTGCGGTAGCGAAGCACCATTCCGTCCACGGTCAGCTCGTCGGCGATCGCGAGCACCGTCGCGCGCACTCGCGCATCCTCGGGCGGCAGGAAGCGCACCAGCGGGATCAGCAGCACT
>DASZJK010000225.1:0-7364 GCA_035948155.1 Candidatus Dormiibacterota bacterium | reverse complement strand
GGCACTCTGGTCCTGCTGCGCCATGGCGAGAGCACGTGGAACCTCGAGAACCTGTTCACAGGGTGGACCGATGTGCCCCTCAGCGACCGCGGGGTGCGGGAGGCGCGCGAGGCGGGCCGGCTCATGAAGGACGCTGGTCTGCGGCCGAGCGTGGTGCACGAGTCGCTGCTGCTGCGCGCGATCCAGACCTCGCAGCTTGCGCTCGCTGAGATGGACCTTTCGTGGATTCCCGTTCACCGCACGTGGCGCTTGAACGAGCGGCACTATGGCGCCCTGCAGGGCCTGAACAAGGAGCAGACGGCCGAAAAGTACGGCGAGGACAAGGTCAGGGTGTGGCGGCGGAGCTACGACGTGCGGCCGCCCGCGCTCGAGCCGACCGATGCGCGGCACCCGTCGCACGATGCGCGATACGCGGCGCTCCCGCCCGAGATCCTGCCGGGCGCGGAGTGCTTGAGGGACGTGGTCGAGAGGATGCTGCCGTACTGGTACGACGCGATCGTGCCGGACCTGCTGCTGCATCCCTGCGTCCTGGTTTCTGCGCACGGCAACAGCCTTCGGGCGCTGGTCAAGCACCTGGACGGGTTGAGCGAGGAAGAAGTCGTCGAGCTAAACATCCCGACGGGCGTGCCGCGGGTGTACGAGCTGGACGCGGACCTGAGGCCGAGGTCGTGGAAGTACCTCGGCGATCCGGAAGATGTGGCGCGGCGTGCGGCCGCGGTGAAGGCGCAGGCGTCAGCGAAGTCTCGCTGAGCGATTGCGCCGTCGCGCGGAGGTGACCAGGGCCCAGGAGATCAATCCCGCTGCGACCAAGATCAGGAGGCCCTCGATAACGGCGGCGAGCTGCGCTCTGGCTGTACCGGCCGCCACGGGATTCGCCGTCATCTCCGGCGTGTACACAATCGACTTTGCGGGATTGAAAAGACCCCAGCCGCCCACCTCGAGCACGGTTCCGTCCGCCAGGAGGACCCCTGTCACCTGTGACCTGGCCTCGGGCATCGACTGCGCAAACGACCACGTTTCCTTGACGGGGTCGTAGAGCTCGGCTGTCGACACGGGGTCGCTCTCGGAGTCAGCGCTGGCGACGCCCCCTGCAAACAGCACACGACCATCCTTGAGGACGACGGTCGAGTGAAATGGGCGGGGGGAGGTCATATCGCGCGCCGGCCCCAGCAAACCTGTGACGTGGTTCCAGCGCAGGACGCGAGTCATGGCGACCGGTAGAAGGCGCCCGTCGGTCTGTGTCTGGTCCTGAGTGCCGCCCGCGAAAAGCACATCGCCTCCATGCAAGCTGGTGGCGGAGTAGTTGCTCCAGCGGCCTGGAAACCCTCCGACCTCAGACCATGCGCCAGATGCCGGATCGAGAATCATGGCTTTGAGGATTCCACCGACCAGCACTCGACCGCCGGGAATCCAGGTGACCGTGCCGACGTAGAGATCGCTCGGCACGTCGGGACCCGGTGACCACCGGTCTGCGGAGGCGTCGTAGAACAGTGTCCGCTTATCTCCCGCAGGACCTCCGGTGAGCCAGACGCGTCCATCCGGCAGAAGGTTGAGCCGCGCGCTACCCAGAGTCCCCGGAGAGGCCGCGGCACGCGCTGCCCCAGTCAGCGGGTCTATCACCTCGGCCTTGCCAGACTTCAGGCCTTCGCTGTCCAGGGTGACGAGCAGGACTCTGTCATCGGCCATCGCCGTTCCGGCGATGAATTGCTGGTCGGCAGTTCGCGTGAAGGCCGTGGTCCATGTGGACGACCTGGGGTCGTAGATCTGAGCCACGTAGTCCGGGTAGCCACCGCTCGGGAGCACCAGCACTCTCCCGTCCTTCAAGAGGCGAACATCCTGCGAATAGGAAGGAACCGGCTGGGTTGGCTTCACCACCCAGGTCCCGGGACCAACAACCGTCCGCGGGACCGCGGAAGACCCCGTGGCGTTGGGATCAAAGATCTCGGCGTCCGCCAGCCCTGTCTTCGAGCCGCGTCCGCCTGCGACAAGGACTCGTCCGTCATGCAAGGCGACCGCCACCTCATTGCTGCGAGCCGTTTTCAGCGCTCCCGTCGGGATCCAGGCCGGCGCCGCAGGAACAAATATCTCTGACGTTGCCAGGCGGCCGAGGTGGTCGACGCCACCCGTTACGAGCACGCGGCCGTCGTTCAGCAGGGCCGCCGCATGCTCTGTCCGCGCGTCCTTCATGTCCGGTCCCGGCGACCAGCCGTTCTTGACCGGGTCGTACAGCAGCGTCGACCGAAGCACTGTCACGCCGTCGGGGGCGAGACCGCCCGCAAGGAGCGCGCGGCCGTCGGCCAGGGCGGTCAGGGTGAAGCCCGTCCGAGGCGCTCCGATTTCGCCCGCGCCGATCCACCTGCCAGCGGATGGATCAAAGACCTCAGCGGATGCCAGGTAGGTTGGTGGATTCGTCTGCTGGTCCTCACCCCCCACCACAAGCACCAGCCCGCCCTTCAAGGTGATCGCCTGATGTCCATATCGCGCATGACCCAGGCTTCCGGCGGCAGACCAGCTCCGTGTCTTTGCATCGAATATCTCGCTGGTCGCAAGAGCGGTGAGGTCGATACGCAGGCAGCAGAATGGCTGCTGGTTGGGGTTGGGCAGCTGCACGACCTTGCGGTCGTAACCACCGGTCACGAGGACGCGACCATCGGCCAGCGGGGACGCTGTCGCGCTGTTCCGGGGCCTGCTCATGCTCGGCGCGGGTTTCCACGTAGCGGTTGCTGGGTCGTATGTCATCGCCCTGGCTACCGGATCCGGACCCGGACCGTCGAAGCCCCCAAACCAGGGAGTTCCGCCCGCGATCAGCGCGCTTGAGCTTGGCAGCGGCGCCGCGACAGCGCCCTGGGGGTCCCCGTCCATCTGCGGTCCGAGAGACCAACCGTGGGCGGGGTCGTACAGGTCGACGTTTCCAAGCCCCGAGTAGTCGGCGCCCGATGCGCCCGCCACCAGGACGCGGCCATCCGTGAGCAGGACGCTGAGCTCCGATCCCGGCCGCTGTGTGCTCAAGCTGCCCGCGCCGATCCAGCCGCCCGTGGGGGCGCCGGCCATCACGGGCCCCGGCGCCATCGTTGCCGCCATGACCCAGGCTGCCGCGAGAGGTGCGGCGATCCTTCGCACCATGTCTTCGCCCATGACAACCATGGCGATGAGCTGCGAGTTACGCAAAGCGCCGCAGGGTCGAAATCTTCAAGAACCTAGACTGGTTGCAGCTTCCAAGAACTTCAATTCACGAAGGGGGTCCCTGAGACATGGCATATGAACTTCCTCCGCTCCCCTATCCGTACGAGGCGCTCGAGCCCCACATCGACGCGATGACGATGCAGATCCACCACGACAAGCACCACGCGGCATACGTGGCGAACGCCAACAAAGCGCTTGAAGCGCATCCCGAGCTGGCCGGCAAGACGGTGGAGGACCTGCTCTGGGGGATCGAACAGGTGCCTGAGGACGTCCGGACGGTGCTTCGCAACAACGCGGGCGGGCACTCCAACCACTCGATCTTCTGGACGATCATGGGCCCAGGGGGAGGCGGCAACCCGTCCGGGCGCATCGCCGACTCAATCAAGACCACGTTCGGCGGCTACGACCAGTTCAAGGAACAGCTGACGAAGGCCGCGGTCGGCCAGTTCGGCAGCGGATGGGCCTGGTTGGTCGCGGATCGCCAGGGCAAGCTCTCGGTGCGCGGCTTTCCCAACCAGGACAGCCCGTATATGAGCGAGCTCACCCCGCTCCTGGGCGTCGACGTGTGGGAGCACGCTTACTACCTCAAGTACCAGAACCGTCGCGCCGACTACGTCGCGGCGTGGTTCAACACGCTGAACTGGGAAGCCATCAACGCGCGGTTCGGCGGCGTGTGGGCCTGAGGCTCGGCCCCAGGCCGGCTCGGTAGAATCTCCGGGTCCCATGGCAAAGCTTCAGAACGGGCTGGTCGTCGCGGAGGCCGTGCTCGCGGTGCTCCTGGTGGCCGGCGTGCTGATCCAGACACCTAAGGCGTCTGGCCTCGGGGGCACGATCGGTGGCGGTGACTCGGGCCTGGGCGGCGGTTATCGCACGCGCCGCGGGCTCGAGCGGCAGATCTACTGGACCACGTGGGTGCTGGTGGCCGCCTTCCTCGTGTGCTCGATCGCCAACGTCTGGGTGACAACGCATCTCACCAGCTAGGTATCTTGTCGCCCTGGTGGCGACGGGGTTGGTGCTGGCGGCCTGCCAGCCCGTCGCCACGGTGCCGAAGCCCGCGCGCGGCGGCACCGCGGTCGAGGCGCTCGTCGGACAGGCGTCGGTCCTGAATCCATTGTTCGAGACCAACGAGACGACGCGCGACGTCAACAACCTGATCTACCAGGGGCTGACGACCATCGACTCGCACCAGAATGTTGTCGGGCAGCTCGCGTCGGGGTGGGCCATCTCCCCTGACCACCTCACGTACACGTTCGACATCCGGAGCGACGTGAAGTGGGCAGACGGCGAGCCTTTTGGAGTGGATGACGTCCTGTTCACGTTCCACGTGCTGCAGGACCTGGAGTACCAACAGCCGGGGGCGGAGGACTGGCGGCAGCTGGGCATCTCAGCTGGGGGTCCGGGGCAGGTGGTTTTTGCGTTGCGCGCCCCAGATGCGTCGTTCCCTCTTTCGCTGCGAATCGGGATCATCCCGAAGCACATCTTCAACGGCATGGCGCCGGCGCAGATCATGGCCAGCCCGTACAGCGGCATCAAGGCGTTCGGCACCGGTCCCTTCAAAGTCGGGTCCATCAATCAGCTAGCGATCACGCTGGATCGCAATCCCGACGCGTCGCCGCAGCCGTACCTGGACCACCTCGTGCTGCGCACGTATCCGGCGTCTGACCCGCAATCCGCGATCCGTGCGGTGCTGACGGGCGCCGCCGACATTGTCGGTGGGATCCAGCCGCAGGAGGTCGACACGCTGTTGGCGCGCAACGACCTCGTGGTGCAGGAGTCGCGCATGTTCACGAACTCCTTTGTGACGTTCAACGTCGATGGAGACGGCAAGCAGTTCTTCAGCGATCCAAAGGTGCGACTCGCGCTGGTGCAGGCCATCGACCGGCAGCGCGTGGTGGCAGAGGTTTTCTCGGGTCGAGCCGACGCGGATCCGAGCCCCATCCCGACTGCGGACTGGGCGTACTCGACCGCCGCGGCCAACCTGCATCCCTACAACACCGTCGCCGCCGGGTCGGCGCTGGACACGGCGGGATGGACCCTTGATCCGGGGTCGAAGATCCGGAGCAGGAAGGGCGTGGCGTTTCACCTCACGCTGGTCTCCGCGGAGTCGTACCCCAACGTCGAGATCGCCAACTCCATCGCTCACCAGCTCGGGGACCTGGGCATCCAGGTCGACGTCAAGCCGCTCCCCGCGTCGAAGCTGCTGCAGGACGACCTGCTCACGCACAGCTACGAGATGGCGCTGATCTCCATCGACGTCGGCCCCGACCCGGACCAGTACTCGCTCTGGCACTCGGGTTCTGCTCCGGGTTCGCTGAACTTCGCGTACTCGCGCGGCTGGGGCTTGATCGACAAGGACCTCGAGGATGGGCGGGCGGCGGTGGATGCGCCGGCGCGGCTTGCCGCGTACATCGACTTCCAGATGCTGATGGCGGACGCGGCGCCGGCGATCTTCCTGTACGCGGGGCGGTACGAGTACGCGGTGTCGCAGCGGGTGCACGGGGTGCACATGAACGTGGCGATCGAGCCTTACGATCGCTTCCAGTACGTGACCGACTGGTACGTGAACACGACGGGCTGAGTCTTGGACCTCGGACTTGCGGGCCGCCGCGCGCTGGTCACCGCTGCGAGCAAGGGGCTCGGGCGGGCGTGCGCGGCGACTCTGATCGCTGAGGGTGCGAGGGTTTTCATCTCTTCGCGCGCGCCGGAGGCAACGGCGCGCGAGATCGGTGCGGTGGGGTCGGTCGCGGCGGATGTCTCCGCCGAACGTGAGCCCGAGCACATTGTGCAAGTCGCGGTCGAGGCGCTCGGGGGCCTCGATGTGCTGATCGTCAACGCCGGCGGGCCGCCGCCGGGGACTTTCCAGGATGTGCCGCTGCCGGCGTGGGACACGGCGTTTCAGCTGACGCTGATGAGCGCGGTGAGGTTGGTGCACTCGGCGCTGCCGCACCTCAAGAAGTCGGACCAGGCGCGAATCGTGTTCATCGGCTCCATTTCGGTGAGGCAGCCGCTTCCCTTCCTCGCACTTTCCAACTCCTTGCGCGCTGCGGTGTCGGGGCTCGCCAAGACGTTGTCGCTCGAGCTTGCTTCCGATCGCATCACGGTCAACAGCGTCGCGCCCGACGCGATTCTCACCGACCGGATCCGGCAGATTGCCGGGGGTGATGAGGTCGGGGTCAGGGCGATAGGCGAGCGCACTCCCATGGGCCGGTTGGGGACTCCGGAGGAGTTTGCCGCTGCGGTGGTTTTTCTTTGTTCTCGGCAGGCTGCTTACATCTCTGGGCAGACGCTTGGGGTTGATGGTGGGTCCTTGCGGGGCGTGCATTAACGGGGCGGGTTGTTGCTGAGACGAGGGTGGGTGGGATGTGTCTGGCGAGTTAAATTTACGCTTTGAAAACTTGACAAGCGAAATAATGTTCGATAAAATACTTGCGTGGTCCAGCTCGACAATCTGGAAGCCGCGGCGGCTGATTTCTTTACCAACGCCGACCTTGATTTCGTAGATGCCGACCGGCTCTCGAGGGTCATTCACGGACTCGAGGGAGCGCTTTCCAAAGTCGTCGGGCGCGCGACGTCTCGAGGCGAACACCTCCTGGCCGGCCAGAGCGCGTGTACGTGGGTCGCCCAGCAGTGCCAGCTGTCCAAGAGCTCCGCGGCGGACCGTCTCTGCATCGGTGCGCAGCTCGAGAAGATGCCGCGCGTCGACGCAGCGCTGAGCTCAGGCGAGATTGGCCTGCAGGCGGCGTCGGTCATCTGCCATCTGCAGGAGCGCGTCGAGCAGGCCGGCGGATCGATCGATGAAGAAGAGTGGGTGAAGATCGCCAAAGACCTCTCGATCAAGAACCTGAGCGCTGAGGCGGCGAGCACGTGGCACGGGATCGATCCATCGGGTTTCAACGCCAAAGTTGAAGAGGCGCACGAGCGCAGGCAGCTCTTCATCAGCGAATGCGGCGACATGTATCGCATCGACGGCTGGCTCGAGCTGGAGGCAGGCGCTGCCGTCAAAGCCGCCATCGACTCGCTTGCGCGTCCTCTCGGCGCGATCGACGACAGGTCACCAAAGCAGCGGCGCGCTGACGCGGTCTATGAGATGGCGATGGGAAACCGCGTGGCATCCCAGATCAGCGTGCACACGACGATCGAAGGCCTCAAAGGCGAGGTCGGCGCGCCGGCGTCGCAGCTCG
>DASZJK010000224.1:0-1527 GCA_035948155.1 Candidatus Dormiibacterota bacterium | reverse complement strand
CGTCGTGTCGACCATGATCATGAGCTGCCCGAAGCAGACCACGACCAGAGCCGCCCACCTTCTGAGATTTGAGTTCATAACCGCCTCCAAAACAATCGAACCGAACTTAGGATGATCACTATAACAGGATCATTACCATCCTTATTGCATGGAATATCCGGAAGCCGGGAATATTAAGAGTCAGTGATAAGATCAATGGGCGTGAAGAACGGTGAGTCGCGGCGGGACGGCGGCTTTGTCTCCCTGCTGACTCAGATCTACAAGGCGCTCAACCGCCGGACGGGAGAAGAGGCCCTGGGCATGCGGTTCAAGCCCTACATGGTCCTCGGCTACATCCGCGACCACCCCGGTACGACCCAGCACGAGCTGGAGAGCTCGCTCTTCATGGACGCGAACAGCGTCGTCCTGATCCTCAACGAGCTGGAAGCCGCCCAGTATTCGATCCGGCGGCGCGACCCCAACGACCGCCGCAGGCACATCGTCGAGCTGACCGCGGCCGGACGGCGGGCGGTCGAGCGGGCGGACAAGGCGCGGGAGGGCCTCGAGGATGAGGTGCTGCGGAACCTGACGGCGGAGGAGAGGAGAACCCTTCGCCAGATGCTCGAGCGAGTGCTCGAAAGCATGCTGGCGACGTCCGAAGCGCGGGCCTAGGCTACCGCCAGATGGGGGATCGCTCGCGCTACGACTCGGCGATGTTCTGGCTCGCCTTCGGCACCGCCGCGTCGGTGATCGGCCTGGCCCTGATGACGATCGGCGTCAGCCGTTCGCCTTCCGGCGCCAACCCTCTGGCGAGCCCATGGTTCGACGGCGGCCTCGCCCTCCTCGTCTTCGGCGGTTTGATGCTGGTTTGGGCGCTTGGACTCTACCTCCGGCGTCGCCGCGACCAGGCGCTGGCCGGCCCTGGCTCGGAGGCTGCAGAGAACCCGATGACGGAGGCGGTCAAGGGCTACTACTCAGAGCGCGACCGGCTGTTCAAGATGTGGGACCGGCAGCAGAGGAATCGCGCGCGTAAGAAGTAGCTCCAGAACCCACGATAGTCGCGACTAACCATGCATCTGGGGTCGCAACAACGCGGATAGTCGCGACTAACCGGACGTTTCTAGTTCAGCCGCTCGACGATCATGGCCATACCCTGGCCGCCGCCGACGCACATCGTCTCGAGGCCGAGGGTCTTGCCCTTCTCTTCGAGTCCGTTGAGCAGCGTGCAAAGGATGCGCGCCCCGGTCATGCCGAAGGGATGGCCGAGGGCGATCGCGCCACCGTGTGGGTTGAGCTTGTCGCTGAAGGGGTCGACCCCGATCCCGCGCGCCGACGGGATCACCTGCGCGGCGAACGCCTCGTTGATCTCGACGATGTCGATGTCGTCGATCGTCATCTTCGCGCGCTTCAGGGCCTGCCTCGAGGCGTCGATCGGACCCAGCCCCATGAACTCCGGCTCCAGCGCCGACAGCCCGGTGGAGACGACGCGGGCGATCGGCTTGATGCCGAGCTCCTTGGCCCGCCTGTCCGACATCACGACCACCGCTG
>DASZJK010000223.1:0-3180 GCA_035948155.1 Candidatus Dormiibacterota bacterium | reverse complement strand
GGCAAGATCGTGGAGCAGGGCAGCCATGCGGAGCTCATCCGGCGCGAGGGCTTCTACTGGAAGCTCTACAACAGCCAGTTCACCGACGCCTGGTCAGGCAGCGGCGACGGCAACGGACAGGTTGCGGATCAGCGGACGCTGGCGGCCGTCTCGAAGAAGACCTCGTCCGCGTAGCACCACATCCAGGCCTCGCCTGGTTCGTAGGACGCGACGAGCGGGTGCTTCGTCTTGTGGAAGTGCTTGGTCGCGTGGCGGTTGGGCGAGGAGTCGCAGCAGCCGACGTGGCCGCACTCGAGGCAGAGCCTCAGGTGCACCCACCGCGCGCCCATCGCGAGGCATTCCTCACAGCCGTTAGGCGTGTTGGGCTGCGGGTACTGGAGGTCGTCGGTCATGTGCGGGCATCGCTGCTCGGCCATAGCCCATCACTTATACGACGCTCGGAAAAACCCCGCGTCTGGCGTCAGGCGTCTGCCCGGTCAGCCTGCATCGGCAGCGCCTGTCCGGTCTCGAGAAGCGACTTCATGCTCGAGACGATCAGCGGAAGGCCCGAGGCGACGTCCTTGTAGGTCGGTCCGTCGGGCGTGAGCTCGTCGTGCACGACGACGACCTTGCACATCTCCCCCATCGGCGTCACCTCCCACGCCTCGCGTGACGGCTTGTCCCCAGCCACGGCGGGCGCGTAGAGAAGGCGGTACTTGTCGAGGATCAGCCTGCGCTTGGGCTCGATCGCGAGGATGGTCGCCTCGACCATGCGGTCCTTGCCATCGGGCGTCATGTAAAGGAAGTCGCCGCCCGTCTTGAGATTCGACTTCAGAGGCGAACCGTAGAAGTACTGGGCGGTCTGCTCGCTATCCGTGATCGCCCTCCACACGTCGTCAGCGCTCGCGCGGATGTAGGCCTCGTAAGAGAAGCTGGAGCCGTTCTTTGCCATCGCGGTGAAATCCCCCTTTTGGTTGTAACAGGTGACCGTTTAGTCACGTAACGATAAGTGACCAAACAGCCACATGTCAAGAGGGTGTCAGGCGACGCTTTGCCGGCGGTGTGCGATGACCCTGGCCATCGCCGCGTTGGCGCCGCTGACCCGGTTCAGGGTTGCTCCCAGCGAGGGAAAGAGCTCGAGCAGCGCGAGGAGAACGCGACCCGGCCCTGGCATGACGACGATCTCTGCCCGGTCGGCCGCGATCGCCCTCACGACAGCGTTCGCGACGGCCGTCGCCGGCGAGGTCGCCACCTTGGGCATCTTCGTCCCGATCTCGTCGCTGGTCCGCTGACCCTGGCCGGCGTCTCGGATGGCGCCCAGGATCACGACCGACGCGCTCACGCCGCGCGCCCGGTAGTCCTGGCGCAGCACCCGCGTGAACCCGATGAGGCCTTCTTTCGCGGCCGCGTAAGCCTCGAGGTAGGGAAACCCGACCCGGCCTGCAATCGCCGAGATGTTGACGATGTGCCCCCGGCCGCGCCGCAGCATTCCCGGCAGAAGCCGGTGAG
Source organism: Candidatus Dormiibacterota bacterium (assembly GCA_035948155.1). Classification (GTDB taxonomy): domain Bacteria; phylum Chloroflexota; class Dormibacteria; order Dormibacterales; family Dormibacteraceae; genus 40CM-4-65-16. The sequence goes on along the minus strand of DASZJK010000223.1, from coordinate 1,692 downwards.
AGAGCTGAAGCGGCGCAATGAGGTTGAGGCGCACGATCGCTTCGTTCTGGCTCCAGGTCATCGCGTCGAACTCCCGCTGCGGATCGCCTCCGGCGTTGTTGACGAGGACGTCGATGGGCCCGAGCTCGCGCTCCGCCATTTGGACCATGGCCTCTATCGCCCCTTCTTCGGTCAGGTCGACGGCCGACACGACAGTTCGCGTGCCCGAAGCCTCCAGCTCGCGCGCCAGGACCTCGAGCTCCGGTCTTGACCGGCTTGTCAGGACGAGGTTGTAACCGGCCGCGGCGAGCGAGCGGGCGATGTACGGCCCGATTCCGCGCGACGCGCCCGTGAGCAATGCGTTCCGAGTGTTCATGACGACTTGCCTCCTGTTAATCCCAGCGCATGAATGCGCCGGCTGATCGATAAATCCATCGTAGTACCAATGGTTGAGATTGTCAATGATTCAATGCGCCTATGATTGTCTGATGGCGGCTGACCAGGAAGACGGCTATCCGAAAGCTCTTTCAGCTCGGGTCGGCTTCCTTCTCGCCCAGGCGCACATGGCCGCGAGAGCTCGGGCGGACCAAGCCCTCGACGAGGTCGGCCTGACGATGAAGGGCTTCGCGGCGCTGGCGACGCTCATCAGCGACGGGCCTGTGTCCCAGCAGCGGCTCAGCCGCAGGATCCGTATGGACCCTGCCACGATGGTTGATGTAATCGATTCGCTCGAGGAGTCGGGCTACATCGTCCGAAGACGCAATCCCGCCGACCGCCGGGAATACGCGCTCCAGCCGACCGCGACGGGCCGGGCCATATACGCTCGCGCGGAGCGGGCGATCATCGACGCGGAGCGGAAGACCGCCCGGGCCCTCGATGGAGCCGAAACCCGAACCCTGATGGACCTGCTGGCGAGGATCGCGACGGACGATCTCGCGTGAGGACCGCGCTCTGGCTGGCGGGCGACGCGCTGTTGCCCAGCCGAATCCAGATGGCGTTCACGCTCGCGACCCACGTCCTCCTCGTCCCGCTCGGGGTGGCGTTCCCGACGCTCACGCTGGTCATGGAGGGGATCGGGCTGTTCCGCAAAGACCCCGTGGCGGTCAAGATCGCGCGCCGCTGGTCGGTCGTGATGGCGGTGCAGTTCGCGGTCGGGGCGGTGACCGGAACGGTCCTGTCGTTCGAGTTCGGGATCCTGTGGCCCCGCCTGATGGGCCGCTTCGGGTCCGCCCTGGGCCTGGGGTTTGCCATCGAAGGGCTCGCCTTCTTCCTCGAGGCCATCTTCATAGGCATCTACCTCTATGGATGGAGGCGGCTCAGCCCGCGTACCCACTTCCTGCTCGGGCTCGCCCTGCCGCCGGTGGGCGTTCTGGGCGCGGCTTCGGTCCTCTCCGCCAACGCCTTGATGAACACGCCGGGCGGCATCACCCTCCAGGCCGGGCGCGTGGTCGACGTCAATCCTGCGGCGGCGCTTTTCCCAACCGCGCTCGGGTACGAGTTCTGGCACTTCATCGTCGCGATCTACATGACGGCTGGATTCGTGGTGGCGTCGGTCTACGCGGTTGCGTGGCTCCGCGGCCGGCGCGACCACTATCAGCGCCTCGCTTTCGCGGTCCCGTTCACGATCGCCGCCGCCCTGACACCGGTGCAGCTCGTCATCGGCGACCTGTCGGCGAGGGCGCTGGTGCAGGACCAGCCGGCCAAGTTCGCGGC
>DASZJK010000222.1:0-2752 GCA_035948155.1 Candidatus Dormiibacterota bacterium | reverse complement strand
CCCCGGACCGTTGATGAACACCGTCATCTCCCCCTCCGCCGGCCCTGTCTTCGGCCACGTGAAACCCCACATCTCCATCTGCAGCTGAGCGCCGGCCTGGTCGTAGACGCGAGGGGTGAAGTAGTCCTGCATCGTCTGCATGTAGGCCGCGCTCGGCGGATTCTGTGGCGTGGGCGCTGATCGCAAGCCATCATTCACCGGCCCGCTCACATTCCAGTGCAACACCATCTCGGTCTCCGAAGCGATGATCCCGGTGAATGTGTAGTCAGCTATTGGAGTATGCAGCGGCGCCGGCAGGGCGATCGTGTGGTACGGCGCGGCGATCAAGGTCACGTGCAGGCTCCAGTCCCCGTGGGTGGTGAGCGCCTCGGTGTCGATCGCCTTGTTTGGTCCCTGCTCCGCAACTTTCCAGATCGCCCATACCCCCGTGACGTGCAGCGTGAGGCGGGCGCCGACGTCTGACGCCGGCCACGCCAAAGGCTGGAACTGGAGATCGGTCGGTCCAACGACGCCCTGTCCGCCGTAGGAGTGACTGAACTGGTCGGTGAGGGTCGCAAGGTCGAAGCTGATCCCCCACTCGCCAGGATTTTTTCCGTATTCCTTTGGATTGCCCGTGACGCCCTTGCCATCCACGGAGACGAAAAGCACCGTTCGCAAGCCGTCCGCGTAGGCGCCGACAAGCTTGAGCGTGTGCCCGGCGGACGTTGCCGAGTCGCCGACGACAGTTACGTCCCCGGCTTTCAGGCCGACGGCGGACAGAAGCCGCTGCGAGATCGGTCCGACGCCCGAGTCCGCGAGCGCCCGCTGGTACTTCGGCGCGTAGTAGGCGGCGAGGACGTTGACGAGAAGGATCGCGACGACGATCACCGCCGCGACAGCGGAAACACGCAGTGCCCGTCGTGTGGCGCGCGGGAGCGAGCTCTCACTCGGCCACAGGTGAATCTCCGCGACCGCGTGCTCGTCGGCCGGACGCAATGTGGCGGACGATGGAAACGAACGCAGCCGGCTTTCGACTTCTTCGGTCGATCTCACTTCTTCGACTCCTGTTCGGTGAGGCGCTCACGGAGCGAGTCACGAGCCCGGAGCAGCAGCTGCTTGGCCGCGGTCTCGCTGCAGTGGAGGATGCGGGCGACGTCGGCGGTCGTGAGGTCGTCGCAGTAACGGAGCCAGAGCGCCGCACGCTGGCGAGGAGGCAGCGTGCGCAGCGCCGCAAGAAGCTCCGGATCCATCGACGACTCGATCGGATCGGGCGCCGCTCTGTCCCATGCTCGGGGCAACGGCAGCCATCCCGGCATCGGGCCCCGGCACAGGCGGTAGACGATGGTGAGAAACCACGGCCGAAACTCGCCGGTGCGCGATGACCGGTAGCGCCAGGCGCGCAGGGCCGCCTCCTGGACGACATCGGTCGCGGCCTCGGTGTCGCGTCCGAGATGCCTGGCCAGAAGAAACGCCGAGCGGCTGACCTGCCGAAACGCGGCCTCGAAATCCTCCCGCTCGTCCACATCGCTCGTCGTGCGCGAGGCCACCGCCTGCATCTTGCCGCCTGTTAGACCGGCTCGGGCCGGAAAGGGTAACGGCCTACTTCGCCCTGGTGTAGAAGCGGCACGGCGGCGATTCCGCCGTGGTGTGGAAGTTCCAGTGCCGGCACCAGGCGGTCCCGTCGAACTTGCGGCACGTGCCGCACGTGACCCGCGGGCTCTCGACGCGCGCCTTCTTCATGTGGTGTTCCGGCCGCTCGCCCGGGAAAGGCTCGTCGCTCACAGCTGCGATCGCACCTCCCACAGCTCCGGGTAGAACCGCTTGCCGAGCGTCGAGCGCAGGTACTCGGCGCCGGAGCTGCCACCCGTCCCCTTCTTCGCGCCGATCTGGCGCTCGACCATCAGCACGTGTCGAGCGCGCCAGTGCGCAAAAGTCTCGTCGTGGTTCAGCAACCCCTCGCACAGGTCGAATAGGTCGCCGTAGCGCTCGCGGTCGCGAAAGATCTCGAGCAGCGACGGCGAGCCGCGGCGTCGCACGAGGGCGCGAAACGCGTCGTCGACCGAAGGCTCTTCGAGGCGGCGTTTCAACCGCGCCACCTCCTCCGCCGTTGCCTCCAGACGCGCGATGTACTTCGGCTCCTTGAGGCCGGAGAGAAACTCGATCTCGCGAAACTGCACCGACTGGAACCCGCTTGCCGGCGCCAGCTTGGACCGAAACGCGAGGAAGTCCTGGGGCGACATGGTCTCCAGGACCTCGATCTGCTCCACGAGCAGCTCCTCGATGACGTGCACGCGATGCAGGTGATGGCGCGCGAAGAAGATGTCGTCAGCGTCGATGCGGTCACGCGCCGCCTCGAGCTCGAACAGCACGACCTTGAACCAGAGCTCGTACGCCTGGTGCGCGACTATGAAAAGCAGCTCGTCCGGCTCCTGGCTGAGGCGGTGCTGCAGCGAAAGGAGCTCAGGCACCTTGAGGTACGAGCCGTAGGAAAGCTCGCGTCCCTCCTCGCCGAAACGCCTCGACATTCGTGTCAGTGTCTGAAGTGGCGGCGGCCCGTGACGGCCATGGCGATGCCCGCAGCATCGGCGGCGGCGATCACCTCCGCGTCCTTCATCGAGCCGCCCGGCTGAATCACCGCGGTCACGCCCGCGCCGATCCCGACCTCGAGCCCGTCGGGAAATGGGAAGAATGCGTCCGACGCCATCACCGATCCTCTTGCCCGATCACCCGCACGCTGCACCGCCAGCTGCACGGCTTCGACCCGCGACATCTG
>DASZJK010000221.1:0-5076 GCA_035948155.1 Candidatus Dormiibacterota bacterium | reverse complement strand
CGCGCGGCTGATCTCACCTGGGAGCGCGAGGCCCGAGCCTCCGCCGATCAGGCCCGCCATCGACACGCCGTGATGAGGCGCGCGAAACGGCCGCGTCCAGTCCAGCGGACCGTCCCGCGGCAGCTCGCCGAGCAGGCTGCGCACCTGTGCGACCTCGAGCGCCTCATGCAGCTCGAGCGGCGGCAGGATTCCGGGTAGACAGCGGGCGAGCATCGTCTTGCCCGCTCCGGGCGGACCGCTGAGAAGCAGGTGATGCCCGCCCGCGGCCGCGACCTCGAGCGCGCGCTTTGCCTCCTCCTGGCCGTGGATCTCGGCGAGGTCGTGCTCATTGGTTCTTGTGGCCATCGGTGAGTCGCGACTGGCAGCAGCCGGCGCGATCTCGTCCACGCCCAGCAGGTGATTCACGACGCCCGAGAGCGAGGCACACGGGATCACCTCCACCCCATCCACCAGCGCAGCTTCGGCCGCGTCGGCCGATGGAACGAAGAGTCGGTCGTACCCCATTGGCTTCAGCCCGAGGGCGGCCACCAGCACGCCGTCGACATGGCGGACCGACCCATCGAGCGCGAGCTCGCCAAGGAACGCGGAGCGCGGCGGAGGAGGCTTGCCGGCGCGCGCGAGGGCGATGGCGACTGCGATCGGCAGGTCGAGCGCAGTCCCTTCCTTGCGCATCTCTGCCGGCGCGAGGTTGACCGTGAGCCGGGTCTTGGGGAACTCGAGCTGGCTGTTGCGGATGGCGGACCGCACCCGCTCCCGCGCCTCCTTCACGGTCGTTGTCGCAAGACCGACAAGCACGAACGCCACCGAGCCGCGGCCGATGTCCGCCTCGACGTGCACCGGCCGCACCTCGAGGCCTGTGAGCACGCACGAATCGACGCTTCCGAGCACGAGCTCGAAGCTATCGGGGGCGGGCCGAGAAATCAGCCCTGGTTGTTAAGGACGGCGCTGCTCCCCAAACAGCGCCTGACGGACCTGAGCGGTGATCGCCTCAGGTCGCTGGTTTAGATCGGCGGCGGTGAATCGGAGGAGACGGAAGCCCCCGTTGATCAAGAGGTTCTGCCGGCGGTTGTCCGCTGTCAGGCGCTCGCGGTGGTTGGCGCCGTCGTACTCGATGACCAGCCGCGATTCTGGGTAATAGAGGTCGGCGCGCCCGATAAACCGGCCCTCCTGGTCGCGCAGATCTTTCTGGACCACGGGAGTCGGCAGACCCGCCTGAATGAGGATCCACCTGAGACGGGTCTCCATTGGTGACTCCGCGGGTTGCGCGAGCTCGGCATGGTGTCCGAGGTTCAATCGAAGTGCAGCATCGGCGAGAACAAGAATTTCAACCGGTGGAAGTCGTCGTCCCAGATCGCGAAAAGTTCGTTGAATGGTGGTCACAGGCAGACCACGAGCGACCGACACCTCCGACCCCGCAAGCCGACAGTGGCGCACATGCAAACCCAAGCGCGATCGGGTGCCGGATGAGGGCGGAACCACAACTTCAATTGGCTGGCTCGGATCGACATCCAATCGGTGAAGCCACGCCGCCGTCAACCCAGCGAAAACGGCTTCAGCCGGCAGTCGCTTGCGCCACGCGTACAGGAGTCGCGATGAGTCGTCTTCGAGGCCTCGCCAGCAATAAAGTGCTCTACCGAGCTTTCGCCAGGTCTTGCCGCGCAGGGCGTGACGCGTCAAACCAGCAGCCAAAGCCTCCTCCAGTGTGAAGGGACATTTCGTCAGTGCCATTGGAACGAGCGGTTTCCTCGCCACTTCGACATCGTGACCCAGCTGTCGCGTACGCCCAACCCAGCCTGTTAAGGCGCCTTCTGATCAAAACGCGCCCTTTACGGCGCCGGGATCGGCACCTTTTGATCGAACCGCGCTTAATTTCAGGGCTCCAGGAAGTCCGCCACCTCGTCGTGGAATGCCTGCGGCTGCTCGACGAACAGCTGATGCCCCGCGTCCCCGACGACCACCATCCGCGCGCCCTTCACTCCGGCGCAGATCTCCTCCGCGCACACCGGCCCGCAGATGAAGTCTTCGTCACCGGTGATGACGAGGGTCGGCGACGTGATCGAGGGCAATCGCTCGCGCAGGTCGAACGTGTTGAAGATCTCCGTGTTGAAGAGCTTCAGCGCATCGGCGTTGATCATCTCCGACTTCAACGTATCGAGGTAGCCCGCCTCGGCCGCGCCGAAATGCGCGAAGTAGAGGGGCAGCTCGCGAAATACGAGAGGGCTCAGCTCGGCGTCGGTCGTGAAGTGCCCCGCCTGCTCCTCCTCGAGGGCGCTGATGGCGTCGGCGGCCCACGGCTGCGCCGAGCGCTTCTCGATCCCGCGGTGCATGGCCGCCTCCTGGTCGGGCGCGAAACGCGCGAGCGTCGACGCGAGCACGAGCCGGCGCACCCGCGCCGGATAGGCGGCCGCGTACGCCATCGCCACCACGCCGCCGTGCGCATGACCGAGCAGCACCAGGCGCTCGAGGCCGAGGTGGTTGCGTAGGTCCTCGAGGTCGGAGACGTAGTCGTCGATCTGGTACGCGCGCGGATCGCGTGGCCGCTCCGAGCCGGCGGTGCCCCGCGGGTTGAGCATGATCAGCGTGAACTGCTCCCACAACGCGGCCAGGTCGCCGAAATAGGTCGCGGAGAATCCCGGGCCGCCGGGATGGCAAACCAGCACCGGCCCGTGGCCGAGCTTGCGATAGGTGAGCTTGCGCCCGTCGCTGCTGGTGAAGCTCAAGTCAGTCGCGGTTCGGGGCGCCAGACGCCGCTGTCTTCGAGGTAGCCCGCCGGCTGATCGGGCTCGTGCGACAGCACGAGCAGCCAGCGATGCTTCTCCGCCTCCTCGAACAGCTGCGACTTCTGCTGGAAAACGCGCAGTGGTTCGAGATCTGCCGCCATGTTCCACGGAACGCGCAGGTGCGGCGTCATACACACGAGGTCTCCGGTCACGGCGCACGCCAGCTCGCCGGAACGCAGGATCAGCACCTGGCTGCCGGGCGTGTGTCCGCCGACATGGCGGATATGGACCCCCGGCAGAACCTCAGCGTCACCGTCGAGGAACTCGACTGACTTGTGCCCATCCGCCAGCGGCGTGAAGTCATCGATCACGTAGCTCGGACGGCTGCGCACGTCGGGCTGGAGCGCGAAGTCCCATTCGCTGCGCTGGATGAAATGCTTGGCGTTGGGGAACGTGAGCTGCAGCGCGCCCTGTTCGTTGCGCCGCGTCAGGCCGCCCGCATGGTCCCAGTGCAGGTGCGTGGTCACGACCGCGTCGACCTCGTCGGGCTGGATGCCGAGTCGCTTGAGCGCGTGCAGCATGCCTTCCGGCTCGCGCAGCGCGACCTGCTGCGCTCGTTTCTCGCTCAGCTTGTTGCCGATCCCCGTCTCACACACGATCACGCGGCCGTTGATCCGCGCGACCAGGCACACACAGGAACAGTCGATCATGTTGCGTCCGTCGGCGGGCTTCTGCTTCTCCCACAGGATCTTTGGGACGACGCCGAACATCAGGCCGCCGTCGGCTTTCCAGTGGTCGGTGACGAGCAGGTGAAGCTCGAGGTCGCCCAGCTGCACTGCCTATATCCTCGTCGATGTGGCGGCTGCGGCGATAAGGACCTCTGGCCTTACCAAGGACTTCGGCGGCGGCCACGGCCTGTTCGACCTCGAGCTCCAGGTTTCCACCCGCGAGGCATTCGGTCTGCTCGGTCCTGAAGGCGCCGGCAAGACCGTCGCGATTCGGCTCCTCATGGGCATGCTCCGCCCGACCCGCGGCTCCGCCTATGTCTTCGGGCTCGACTGTTTCCGCGACGCTGCCGAGGTGAAGCGACGCGTCGGCTATGTGCCCGACGAGGTCCCTGAGTTTGGCGCGATGCGGGGCGGCGAGATCGTCGCGTACCTGGCGGGCCTGCGGGGCGGCGTGCACAAGGACCGTGTGAGCGAGCTTGCCGAGCGCTTCGACCTCGACCTGGGTCCTCGCCATCCTGAGTACAGCCGGGACGCTCGGCAGAAGCTTTCGATCGTCCTCGCCTTCATGCACGATCCCGACCTTTTGGTTCTCGACGAGCCCTACGAAGATCTCGACGAGCGGGGAGCGGCCACTCTGCATTCACTGATCGACGAGGCGCGCGAACGGGGGGCGACGATCCTGCTGGGGTCGCGCGCCGCAGCCGAAGTCGAAAGGCACTGCGATGTCGTCGGCCTTCTGCGCAGGGGAAAGCTGTCGAGGATGATGCGGGTCGAAGACCTGCCCGAGGAGCTCGGGGAGCGGAGCCGCAAAGCGCTGCCGCCATGAGAGCGACGCTCCGCGCGCTGAGGGCGGCGTGGTGGACGGTCCTCGCCTTTGCGATCGCGGGATTCGCCATGACCGCCCTCCAATCTGTGGCGTTCTTCCGGATGGCGGGCCACACGTTCGCCGAGCGCGCCGCGTTCGGGTACTCGCTGTCACTCCAGGCCGTGGCCAATGCGGTGCTTCTCCCACCTGCCATTCGCCCGGAGACGGTCGCCGGCTACCTCGAGCTGCGCGCGCTCGAACCGCTTGCGATTCTTTTCGCGGCGTGGGCTTTGGTCTCAGCGACCGCATCCACCTCACGCCAGACCATTCCTGGTGCGGCGGCCTTCGCGATCTCTGTGACCATCGCGGCGGCTGCGGCGTGCGTCGGGGTCGCCATCGGGGTGGCGTCAGGTGGCGAATCGGTCGGCGGGCTCGGCGTCGTAGAAGCAGGTGTCCTCCTGGTTGGGCTCGCGATCAGCTGCTACGCGATCTGCCTCATCGTCGCGCGGATCACTCCCGCGGCGACGGTCGTCGCAGGGGGCCTGCTCGTTGCGCTCTTTTTCGTGAACAGCCTCAGCCGCGTTTTCACGCAGCAGCTGGCCACCGCGCGCTGGCTGTCACCGTTCCGCTACTACGACCTCTCAACGCCGCTTCCGCCGGGCGGCCACTTCGACGTGGGCGCCTTCGCGATGCTGCTCGCGATCGCGTTGCTCGGCACCGCTGTCGCCGTCGTCGTTCCCGCCCGTCGCGTTGGCACAAGGCCGGTGCTGAAGGGCTCTTCGAAACCGCGCCGCACAACCTTCGAGCCGTCGCCTGTTCCGCT
>DASZJK010000220.1:0-9705 GCA_035948155.1 Candidatus Dormiibacterota bacterium | reverse complement strand
GAGCACTCACTGAACGTTGGTGCCATCAAAGCGATGCAGGCCGAGGGTCATCCCGCCTTCTACAGCTACCTGCAGGGATTCGGCTTGACCCAGCCCAGCGGCATCGACGTCGCGGGTGAAAACGCCGTGGCGCCTCCGCCGGCGGACCAGATGGGCGACGCCCAGTACGCGACGACTGCCTTCGGCCAGGGCATCGACGTCAACATGGTGCAGATGCTGGCGGCGGTCAACGTGATCGCCAACGGCGGCAAATACGCGCCGCCGCACGTGGTCGAGCGGGTCGGCACGCAGATCAACCCCGTCCTCCTGCAGCCGCAGCGCCAGGTGGTCAGCCCGCAGACCGCGGCGCAGATGACGACCATGATGGAGCAGGTCGTGCAGAAGGGCTCCGGCTCGCTCGCTCGCGTTCCCGGCTTTCAGAACGACGAGACCGGCAAGACCGGAAGCTCGCAGATCCCGGTCAACGGCCAGTACACGCAGGACGTCTGGACGTCGTACGTCGGCTTTCTGCCGGCCCAGCATCCGAGGTTCACGATGCTGGTCGTCGTGCGTAAGCCGCACTATCCCGGTTCCGACCGCGACTGGACGCTCAACGACGGCTACCTCACGGCAGCGCCGATCTGGCAGAAGATCGCGCAGGCGATGGTCGTCGACTGGCACATAACACCGGACCACTGATCCCGGTTCTACTTATGTGATGCGTTTGAGCCTCCTCGAGATCCTCGAGGTGACCGGGGGCGGCGAAGTCGGCGGCACCCAGGTCGGCGAGTTGTTCTCGACCTTTCACACCGACTCCCGGCAGGTGAAGCCTGGCGGTCTGTTCTTCGCATTGAAGGGCGGGGAGATGGACGGCCACGAGTTCGTGGCGGACGCGGTGGCGCGCGGCGCCGCGGCCGCGATCGTCCAGCGCAAGACAAACGTTGGGCCAGGGATCGTCGAGGTCGTCGTCCCTGACACGTGGGCGGCCCTCTACGCGCTCGCCGGGCACGCGCTGAAGCGCGTTCAGCCGATGGTCGTCGGCGTCACGGGCAGCAACGGCAAGACCTCGACGAAGGAGATGGTCGCCGCGGTCCTCGCGCAGCACTTCAACGTCCTGAGCACGCAGGGCAACCTCAACACCGAGACCGGCGTACCGCTGACCATCCTCAGCCTCGAGCCGCACCACTCCGCGCTCGTCCTGGAGATGGGCCTCCAGCGTCCCGGCGACATCGCGCGACTTGCGGCGCTGGCGAAACCCACGATCGGCATCGTCACCAACGTCGGCGTCGTGCACATGGAGTTCTTCTCGTCGCGCGATGAGCTCGCGCGGAGCAAGGGCGAGCTTGTCGCCGCGCTGCCCGAGGCAGGGCTGGCAGTGCTCAATGCGGACAACCAGTTCTATCCGTTGCTGGCGCAGATGACGACCGCGCGGGTCGCATCCTTCGGCGTCGACCACGGCGACTATCGCGTCGAGGGATACCGCCCCGACGCGGACGGTTGCGAGTTCTCGATTCGTGGCGTGGATGTGCGGCTGAAGCTCGGCGGCCGCCACCAGGCGCTCAACGCGGCTGCGGCGGTTGCGGCGGGCGAGTTCGCCGGCGTGCCTCTCGAGATCGGCGCGCAGGCTCTGAGCGACGTCGAGGTCGGTCAGCGTCTCGAAGAGAAGGCGGCGCCGTCGGGGTTCGTCGTGGTCGACGACTCGTACAACGCCAGTCCCGAGTCGATGCTCGCGGCGTTCGACGCGCTGGCCGAGCGTCCTCGAACGGGCCGCCTCTTTGCGGTGCTCGGTGAGATGCGCGAGCTCGGGCCGCTGGCCGACGAATCGCACCGGCGCGTCGGTCAGCGGGCGCGAGAGGTGTTCGATGCCTTCTGCGTCGTCGACACCGGACACGCGCGCGCGATGGCGGAGGCCGGAGGCGGGGATGTCGTCGCCGATCGCGCGGCCGCGGCGGAGTGGGTGAGGTCGCACGCCGGACGCGGTGATCGCGTCCTCGTGAAGGCGTCGCACGGTGTGCGGCTAGACGAGCTGGTGAATGAGCTGACCGTCGGGTGAACGTGCTCCTCGACCTCGGCACGGTCGTGGTCGCGATGCTCCTGCCGGCGATCATCTACCCCTCGTTCATTCGGTGGCTCGGCGAGATCCGGTCGCGTCAGGTGATCCAGGAGGAGCTGCCGGAGTCGCATCAGCGGAAGGCGGGTACACCGACCGGCGGCGGCGCACTTTTCGTGGGCCTGGCGGTGGTCGCCGGGTTTGCCGCGATGGCCGCCGGGCACCCGGGTGCGCTGCCGGCGATCGTCGCCCTTCTCGCAGGCGGGGTCATCGGCCTGGTCGACGACGTGAGCAAGCTGCGCCGTGGATCGATCGGAATTCCCGCGCGCCTGAAATTCCCGATCCAGATTGTGCTCGCCATCCCGGTCGCCTGGATCGCCCTCGACGGCCACCAACTGTGGTTGCTGCCGGTTGCTGTCGTCGCCGTCGTCGGTACGGCGAACGCGGTGAACATCACGGATGGGATGGATGGCCTTGCGGCAGGGCTTTCGATCATCGCGATCGGGGCCACCGTCTTGTTCCTGCCCAACGCGGCGTCTGGTGAGAAGGCGGTGGCGCTGACGCTGTGCGGAGGCCTCGGCGCTTTCCTGATCTTCAACCGGTATCCCGCCCGCGTGTTCATGGGCGACACCGGCGCGCTCGCGATCGGCTTTGCGCTCGCCGCCATGGCGATCCAGCAAGGCTTGCTCTGGCTCCTCCCGATCGTTGCTCTCGTGTTTGTACTGGAGACCCTGTCTGTCATCATTCAGGTGGCCTACTTCAAGGCAACCGGCGGACGTCGCGTCTTCCCTATGACCCCCATCCACTACACGTTCCACCACGAGGGTTGGTCTGAGAACCGCATCGCGCTCACGTTCTGGGGCGCGGGGCTGATCTCGGCGATCGTTGCAGTCGCTCTCGTGCACCTTCGGTTTTGACCGCCCTGGTGATGGGCGCGGCGCGCAGCGGCGTGGCGCTTGCGCTGCACCTCACCGCTGAGGGCGTCAACGTCCGCGTCGCGGATCGCAAGCCCGCGACGGAGCTGCAGTCGACGTTGAGCCAGATGCCGCGCCGGGTCGAGCTCCGTCTCGGCGGCTACGACGCGAGCGTGCTGGACGGGGTCGATGTCGTGTACGCAAGCCCAGGCGTGCCGTGGGATTCCGACCTGCTCAACGAAGCTCGCGGCCGCGGCATCCCCGTCTCCAGCGAGATCGACCTCTTCCTGAGGCTGTGCAAGGGAACGGTCGTCGGCATCACCGGCACGAACGGAAAGACCACGACCACAGCCCTGACCGGCGCTGTGCTGGGGGCGGGTCGTCGCCCGGTCATCGTCGGAGGAAATATCGGCGACACGGTCCTCGACCGCGTGGGCGAGATAACGCCCGAGCACTGGGTCGTGCTGGAGTTGTCGAGCTTTCAGCTCGAGTCGGTCGAGCGGCCTCAGCTCCACGTCGGCGTGATTCTCAACATCACCCCCGACCACCTCGACCGCCACAAGACGCTGGACAACTACGTCGACCTCAAGGCCCGCGCCATCGAGCGCGCGGACTACGCGCTGCTGAACAGCCGCGATCCGATCGTGCGCGACCTGGCGCCGCGTGCGGGCGGCGAGGTCGTCTGGTTCGACCAGCATCAACCTCGACCGCCGATGCCGCTGCCTGGCCGGCACAACATGGAGAACGCACTCGCGGCTGCTGCGGTCGGCCGGATAGCAGGACTGAGCGACGACGCGATCAACGACGCGATCCGGAAGTTCAAGGGCGTGGAGCACCGCCTCGAGCTCGTCGGCGAGTGGGCAGGCGTGCGCTGGTACAACGACTCGAAGGCGACGAACCCCGACGCCGGTCGTGTGGCGCTGACCGCGTTCCCCGGTGCGCCCGTCGTTCTGATCGCGGGTGGCTACGCCACCGATTTCGACCTGCGCGAATGGGCCGCGGACGCGCTCGCCAACGCCGAGGCGGTGATCCTCATCGGGGCTTCCGCGGACGAGCTGGCCACAGCGCTTCGCGACCATCCGCAAGTCGTGCGCGCGCGGACGCTCGACGAGGCCATCTCGAGAGCCGCGGAGCTCGCCCGCCCGGGCGGCGTCGTCTTGTTGAGCCCCGCCTACAAGAGCTTCGACATGTTCAAGGACTTCGAGGACCGCGGCAACCAGTTCAAAGAGCTGGTCCGCAAACGGTTTGCCGCATGACAGCGACTGCCGCCGCACGGCCGCAGCCCGACCGCTACCTCCTTTTCACCACCGTGCTGCTCTGCGCCGGCGGGCTCGTGATGGTCACGAGCGCGAGCGTCGCGTTCGCCTACACGCAGCACCAGTCCGCCTTCTACTACGCGGAGCGGCAGGCCGGCTGGATGGTCATCGGCTTCGCCGCGCTCTTCGTGCTGGGCCGGATCGATTACCGGCGCCTCCGTCCGCTCGCACCCGCGGGCGCCGCCGCCGCGGCAATCCTCATGCTGCTCGTCCTCGTGCCGCACGTCGGCGTGGACATCAACGGCGCGAGGCGCTGGTTCGACGCCGGACCGCTGGGAACGTTCCAGCCATCGGAGCTGGGCAAGCTCGCCTTCGCCGTCTTCATCGCGCACTGGATCGACCGCAACGCCCAGCGCATGGGCGACTTCAACAAGGTGTTCGTCCCGTTCGCCGCGATGTTGGCCGGGGTGCTGGTTCTTCTACTGCTCGAGCGCGACCTGGGGACGGCGGTCGTCACTGTCGGCATTTTCGTAAGCGCGTACTGGGCCGGCGGCGGCCGCCTGCGCCACATCATCCTGCTGATCGCCGTCCTCGGGCTTGCGTTCGTGGCCGTCACCCTGCTCGAGCCGTACCGCATGGGCCGCCTCGCCGCGTTCAAGAATCCATGGGCGGATCCTCTCGGCGCCGGCTTTCAGGCCACCCAGTCGATCTATGGGCTTGCGTCCGGGGGCATCTTCGGGGTGGGGATCGGCCACTCGATCGAAAAGTACGGCTGGTTGCCCGAGGCGCACACCGACTTCATCTTCGCGATCGTCGGGGAGGAGACCGGTCTGGTCGGGACGACGCTGGTGATGCTCGGCTTTCTCGCCTTCGGCATCCGCGGTTACCGAGCGTCGCTGCGAGCGCCCGATCGGTTCGGCATGGCGCTCGCGGCGTCGATCACCACCTGGGTCACCTTCGAGGCGCTGCTGAACATGGCGACCGTCACCAACACACTGCCGATCACCGGCGTCCCGCTCCCGTTTTTCAGCTACGGCGGCACCGCGCTGGCGACCACCCTGGCCGCGGTCGGCGTGCTGCTCAGCATCGCTCGCCACGGGTCGGGTCCGGCGCTCGGCAACAATCGGAGTAGTGATGAGGCTTTTGATCGCTGGCGGCGGGACCGGCGGGCACCTGTTTCCCGCGCTCGCGGTCGCGCGGGCGTTTCGCGCTGAGGAGCCGCGTGGCGCTGTGCTCATCGTCGGCCGCGCCGGTGGCCCCGAGGAATGGCTCGTTCCCGAGGCCGGCTTCGACCTCGAGACCGTGCGCATACGCGGGCTGGACCGCGACGCCCCGTGGAAAAACCTCGCCCTCCCAGCCCTCGTCCCGCTTGCGCTCGGCGCCGCCCTACGCATTGTCGACGGGTTCCGGCCGGACGTCGTGCTCGGGATGGGCGGCTACGTGATGGCGCCGGCGATCGCCGCCGCCCGCCTGCGCCGCATTCCTTATGTATTGCATGAGAAAGACGTGCGGCCAGGGCTCGCGACTCGGTTCTTTGCCAGCCGCGCGGCGGCCGTATGCACGACCTTGCCCGGCACCGAAACGCGGTTGCCCGGCGTCCGGGTGGTGATGACGGGCGTGCCCCTGCGCGAAGAATTCCATCCCCGAGCTCCCGACGTACCCCCTCGCCGCCTGCTCGTCACCGGTGGCAGCCAGGGCGCAAGGCGTCTCAACGAGGCGGTCTGGTCCGCCCTCGATGAGCTGTGCGCGAGGTTCGAGGAGGTCATCCACGTCGCCGGGCCGCACGGCATCGAAGGAATCAAGCGCCACGCCCGGCCGCGCTACAGCGGCCTGCCCTTCGCGGAGGACATGCCCGCGTTGATGGCCCGCGCGGACCTGGTCGTCAGCCGCGCCGGCGTGGGGACGATCGCCGAAGCGGCGCTGGTCGGGCTGCCGATGATCCTGGTTCCGGGCACGTTCGGCGGCGGTCACCAGGAGGAGAACGCGGCCGCGATGGTCGCCGCAGGCGCCGCGGTCCGCCTCGCCGACGCGGAGCTCACCGGCGCGTCGCTGGTGCGGGCCATCGAAAGCCTTGACGCCGATCGCCTACACGCGATGGCAAAGGCCTCGGCCGCGACCGGACGGCGCGACGCGGCGCAGCGCGTTCTCGCTGTGCTGCACGGAGTGTCGAAGAGATGAGGGTGCACCTGATGGGCGTGGGCGGCGCGGGCGTCTCAGCGCTGGCGCGGGTGTTTCTCGCGCGAGGCGACGAGGTGAGCGGGTGCGACCTGAAGGAATCGGAGACGACGGCAGAGCTCGAAGACGCCGGCGTCCGGATCCTCATCGGCCACGACCCCGAGCACGTGCTCGGCCAGGACCTGCTCGTCTACTCCGGCGCCATCAAGAAGTCGCCGGAGCTGGACGCGGCGCGGGCCATGGGCGTGAAGGTGCTGAGCCGCGCCGAGATGCTGGCGAAGCTCATCAACGAGAGCGACTCGATCGCGGTGGCGGGCACCGCCGGCAAGACGACGGTCACCCATATGGTTGGCCACATCCTGGTCACGGCGGGCTACGACCCCACCGTCCTCGTCGGCGATGGCGCGAGTGCGCGCGCCGGTCAGTCGGAGTGGCTGGTCGCGGAGACCGACGAGTCGGACGGGACCCTGACGCTGCACCACCCTCAGCGCGCGATCGTCACCAACATCGAGCTCGACCACCCCGATCACTTTCGCGATGTCAGCGCTGTGCGCGATCTTTTCCAGTGGTTCATCGAGGGGTTGCCGAAAGAGGGCCTCGCGGTCCTGTGCGCGGACGACGACCTGGCGCGCGAGCTCAGGCCGAAGGCGCGCAAGGTCACGTACGGTTTTCGCACGGATGCGACGTATCGCTGCGAGCCGGTCCGGCCGTTCCCGATCTACCGCGGCGTCGAACTCCTTGGTCGCATCAACCTCCGTCAACCGGGCCGGCACAACATCCAGAACGCGACCGCCGCCGCGGCGCTCGCGCTCGAGCTCGGCGTCGGCTTCGGTGACGTCGCCTCCGCTCTGCAGACCTTCCCGGGCGCTCATCGCCGGATGGAGTTTCTCGGCATGTTCCAGGGCGCCGAGGTCTACGACGACTACGCGCATCATCCGACCAAGGTGCGCGCCACGATCGAGGCCGCGCGCGAGCTGCGCCATCGCCGGCTGATCGCGGTCTTCCAGCCCCACCGGTATTCGCGCCTGAGCGCGCTGATGCACGACTTCGCTCGCGCGTTCACTGGCGCGGATCGGGTCTTCATCCTTGACACGTACGGCGCTGGCGAGGAAAACATCTCCGGGGTCAAGGCCGAAGACCTCGCGCACCAGATCCCGCAGGCTCTCTACGTCGGCAGCTTCGAGCGCGCGCAGGAGGCGCTCGAGGAGATCGTCGGACCTGACGACCTCGTGCTGCTGATGGGCGCAGGCGACATCAAGAAGTTGGGCGATGACCTGGCGCACAAGGTCTAACCTCGCGTGGCTGCGAGACCTGCCCGGGATCAAAGAGGAAGAGTCGCTCGCGTCGCGGACGTCGTTCGGGATCGGCGGGCCCGCCGACTTCTTTGAGGAGCTCGCGCGTCCGGAAGCCATCGAGAAGACGATCGGAGACGCCGCCGAGCGCGGCATTCCTTATCTGTTGCTCGGCGCCGGGACCAACCTCCTGATCGCGGACCGCGGCGTCGATGGCCTCGTCCTGCGCGTCGTCAACCGCGACCACCACATCGACGGCGCGCGGGTGCGCGCGGGCGCGGGTCTGAAGATGATGCGGCTGGCGCGCATCGTGGCGGACGCGAACCTGCGCGGCTTCGAGTTCGCCATCGGCGTGCCTGGCACTGTCGGCGGCGCCGTCTACCAGGACGCGGGATGCTGGGGCAAAGAGATCCGCGAGGTGCTGGTCGACGTCACGGGGTTCGTCCCCGGTCGGGGCGTGCAGACATGGAAGCCGTCCGACCTGCACCTGGGCTACCGCACATCGGCCCTCCGCGACGGGCCGCTGAACGGAGCGCTCGTCGTCTCGGCGACGGTGCAGCTCGAGCGCGGCGATGGGGAGGAGGCGAAGCAGCTCATGGCGAAGCTGACTCGCGAGCGCAACGAGACGCAGCCCATCAAGACCAAGAACTGCGGCAGCGTTTTCAAGAACCCTCCTGGTGACTCCGCGGGGCGCCTTGTCCAGGCCGCGGGCTTGAAGGGCGCGCGCGAGGGGGCGGCGGTGATCTCACCGATGCATGGCAACTTCATCGTCAACGAGGGCGGCGCGACGGCCGCCGACGTGCGGCGCCTGATCGAGCGAGTGATGGCCGAAGTGAAGCGCCGTTTCGGCGCGCAGCTCGAGCCGGAGGTCGAGATGGTCGGTCGCTGGAAGTGAAGCTCGCCGTCCTTAGCGGAGGGAAGTCGGCCGAGCGCGAAGTGTCGCTGCGCTCGGGCGAGCAGGTGGCGAAGGCGCTGCGGGGTCGCGGCCACGACGTCATGCCGGTCGACCTCGATGCGGGCACGTGGGACGTCCTCCGCGACGGCGGCTACGAATGCGTCTTCAACGCACTGCACGGCCGGCTTGGCGAGGACGGCACCGTGCAGGGGATGCTCGAGCTGCTCGGCTTGCCCTACACCGGTTCGGGCGTGCTCGCCTCCGCCCTCTGCATGGACAAGTCGCGCTCAGCGAAGGTCATGGCGGGTGCAGGGCTCCACGTGCCCGAGCTCGAGGAGCTCGAGATCAAAGAAGGTGTGGCGGCCGACGTCGTGGAGCGCCTGGTGGCGCGGTTCGGCCTGCCGCTCGTGGTCAAGCCGGTGCGCGAGGGCTCGACCATAGGCCTGACCATCGCGAAGGACGCCGACGCCGTGGCGAGCGGGCTCGTCCTCGCCGGCCGATACGACCGCCGCGTTCTCGTGCAGCGCTTCGCAACCGGGACCGAGATCACAGTGGGCGTCCTCGCCACCCCCGATCTGCAGGTCCTGCCGACGCTCGAGATCGTGAGCGAGAACCCTGTCTACGACTACGACGCGAAGTACACCGCGGGCAAGTCGCACCACATCATCCCGGCGCGCATCCCCGAAACCGCGCGCGCAGCCGCCTCCTCCGCCGCCGCCCGCGCCTTCACCGAGCTCGGCTGCGCGGGCATGGCGCGGGTCGACATCATCGTCGACGCGGAAGGCACGCCGTGGCTGCTGGAGGTCAACACGGTGCCAGGCCTCACCGAGCTCTCGCTGCTGCCGGACGCGGCTCGGGCCGCGGGCATCCCCTTCGACGAGCTGTGCCAGCGTCTCGTCGACCACGCGGTGGGTCGCCACCAACGCCACGTGGGACCAACGGCGGTATGAGGTTCCGACGCCGCAGCTCGGTCCTGCCTCGCGCGCCGTGGCCGAACGGGTTGGAACGAACCGAGCCGCTTCGCGGCCAGCTGTGGACGCGCTCCGAAAAATCGCTTCGCGAGCCGGACGTTCACTGGTCGCGCCGGGCCCTGGCGGGACTCGTCGCCATCGTCGAGGCGGCGCTGTTGGGATGGCTTTGGTTT
>DASZJK010000219.1:0-2012 GCA_035948155.1 Candidatus Dormiibacterota bacterium | reverse complement strand
GTCGAACCGGCTGACGTAAGCCTGCACGGCAGCTGGATCGCTGGTCTCGACATCGAGCTCGTGGTTGACCCCGAGGCCGCTGAGCGTCCAGTTCGCCGAGCCGAGCACCAGGTCGCTGTCGAACAGCCCGATCTTGGCGTGGAGGAGCGCGCCTTTGGGGATCGGATACCAGCGAGCCTCGACGCCACCCGCACGCAGCACCGTGTAGGCGTGGACGTTGTAGACCTGGTTGGGATCGATCAGCACGCGCACGATGGCGCCGCGGCGGTGGGCCATCACAAGCTCGGCAAGCACAGCGCCGTCGGTGAGCGTGTAGATCTCTGCGAAGACGCGGTGGGACGCCCGCGCGAGCTCGCCTTCGAGCATGGAGCGGATCTCGTTCCCGGGGGTCGTCTGGGCGACGGGCCCGGTTGATGCGGGCAGGGGCGCCGGCCGGCCGCCGGCAAGCGCCCAGTCCTGGTCGAAGATCCGCGTCACGCGATCGACCTCCCGAGCCGCTCTGACCTCGAGCACGTAGTCGTGGTTGCGGTCGCTGTGCGTGCCCCAGTTCATGCCGCCGACCGCCGCCTCGTCATCCGCGACCAGCATCTTCACGTGGTCGATCTGGTGGCGGCTGTCGTCGACGGGGTAGGCGCGTTCGGGCACGTGTAGGGCGCGCAGCCGAGCCGATGACTTGCGGCTCGCGGCCACCGTCGGGTCGGTGATGACCCTCACCGCGACCCCGCGCGCCTCCGCGGCTCCGAGGGACCGCACGATGTCCGCCCTGCCAAGCTCGTACATCTCGACCAGCACGCGATGGCGCGCCGAGTCGATGAGGTTACGGACGAGCTTGAAGATCGCCGCGTCCTGCCACAGGCGGACTTCTCCTGTGACCGCCACCGTCGCGGCGTGCGCTGGTGCCGCCGAAGCAGGGCTCGAGCAGCCCGCCAGGGAGAGGAGGAAGAAGAGCAAGCAGACCACTCGAGCCACAGCGTCGGCAACGGTAGGAAATGGGAACCAAAAAACCAACCCGGCCTGTTAAGGCCGAGATTTCCTAGATCGCCTCGACCCTCATCCCGGCCCGCGCGCCCAGCAGCTTGTCCGCCCGCGCCTCGCGCACCCCGACCTCGAGGTAGCCCATGCTCCCCACGTACACAAACGGCTCGCCCGGCCGCGCCTCCGAATACGTCTTGGCTGTGGCGACGATGTCGTGGTTGTGGATGCGCAGGCGGCGCGCGGGTGGCTTGAGGTTGGTGACGAGGTTGCCGAAACCGTCGGTCCACAGCACGCGGGGTCCAGTGTCGGGTAGGCCAACTGGAGGATCGGTCGGAGGTCCGAGCGACTCCATCGGCACGCCTGACGCGAGCGCCGCCGCCGCGGGAGCAAAGACGTCGCGACCTTCAAACGTCGGGGCGCCGTGGGGCCGGGGCGCGAGCTCGTGCACGGCCTGCACGCCCACCTCGTCGATGACGATCGCGAACAATCCGTTGTCCGGGCCGAGGTAGTAGCGGCCGCCGGCCTGGACGATGAGGCGGCGCCGCGTCGAGCCGACGCCGGGGTCCACGACCGCGAGGTGCACCGATCCGCCCCCGAAGTGGCGCGTGCCCGCGAACACCATGAATGCTCCGGCCGAGACGTCAAAGCGCGGGACCTCGTGCGAGACATCCACCAACACCGCCGTCGGACATCCCGCCAGCACCACGCCCTTCATCGCTGCGACGAGTGGGGAGCCGGAGCCGAAGTCGCTCGTGAAGGTGACGACCGGCGGGTTCAGCCCGCTACCAGTACCTTGTCTCTTTCCAGGGGTCTGCTTCGTCGTGATAGCCACGTTGCTCCCAGAAACCGAGCCGGTTGCGTTCCATGAACTCTAGCCCGCGCAACCACTTGGCAGACTTCCAGAAGTACTTCGACGGGACGAAGAGCCGGAGGGGCCAGCCGTGGTCTGGCGTCAGGTCCTCGCCGTTCCAGGCGTAGCACAGAAGGTTGTCGGGGCCCTGCAGCACCTGGAGCGGTACCGAGGTCGTGTACCCGTA
>DASZJK010000218.1:0-4429 GCA_035948155.1 Candidatus Dormiibacterota bacterium | reverse complement strand
AAAGGGGACCTGTCCGGGACAAGGAAATGCAGGCAGGCATTGTCGGGCTCAGGGGCGCGCTCATGGCTGCGTGGGAGGACGACCTCCGCGCGGTACGGCGGGACTCGTACGACGTGGGCCGCGGGCGCGAGCCGCTGGTGTTCATTCAGCGCTTTTACGGCCTGATCTCAAGCCTGCGGCCGCAGATCCAGCGTGCGTGGGGCGCGGGCGGCCACGTCCATGTCGTGGATGCCCCCGAGATCGGGGGGCCGGGGCCGCGCGTGTCACAGTCGCGGATCCGGCTGCGCAACCATGGCGAGTTCGTATCGGTCGAGCTGTTCAGCTACGCCAATGGCGTATCGCGCCCGAACCGCGGCGCCGGGCTCGACCGCGACATCCGCGTGGCGGAGATCGACCCGCTGGCGTACGTCACCGAGATCTACCGCACGGCGGTCGACTTCCTGCAGATTGCACTGAACCTCGACCTGATGCTCTCCGGCTCGCAGTGGCTGTACGAGCACGCCGCTGCCATTCACTTCGTGACGACCGGCAGGTGGGGATCGGTCGCCGAGATATACCGGCGGGTCGCGCGCGAGTTCGCGGTCTCGGACAGCTTCGAGGGCATGCTTGGGCTGGTCGGACCCAAGGCCGACCCCGAGCCATACGGCAGTCCGGGCTCGAATGGGTCGACGGACGGCGTGGAGATGCGCCTGACGATCGAGCAGCTGCAGCGGACTCTCGACGCCAAGCCCGACCTCGACAACTTCGTCCGCCTTGTCCAGGTGGCGGTGGCGGCGGACCAGGGAGACCGCCGGGTGACGAGTGGCGAAATCGCGGAATCGCTCCAGGTCGACAGCCTTGCGATCGCCAAGCTCGGCCGGCTTCTGGCGCAGTCGCCGGACGTCTGCCGGGAGGTCGAGCTGTCCAGCGATTTCGACTCGTGGAGCTTCCTTCCGTCCTACAACGTGCACTTCTTCCGCCGCGTGCACGCGATCGACGACTTCCTCGCGATCGAGCGAACGCTCCTCCCGCGCGTCGCCGCGGAGGGCGCGACGACGACCTCGCCCGGCGGGAGCACGTTCAAGGCCGAGGACGGCGCGACCCTTCCCGATGGCATCGTCACCTTCCTCATGACGGATGTCGTCGAGTCCACGCTGATGTGGCTCCAGAGCCGCGCTTCCATGTACCAGGCCATGCGCCGCCACGACCAGCTCCTGACCTCGGCCATCGAAGCCAACGGCGGAGTCGCGCTCAAGGAGCGCGGCGAGGGGGACTCCTTCTTCGCCGTCTTCCAGCGCGCGACCGACGCGGTGGCTGCGGCGCTGGAAGGCCAGCAGGCGATCCAGTCGGAGGAGTGGCCGCAGGGAATCAGCCTTTCCGTCCGCATGGCCCTGCTCACCGGCGAGGCGGACGCGGCCGACCGCGACTACCGCTCGCCGGCCGTCAACCGCTGCGCCAAGCTGCGGCGTCGTGCCGTGGGCAGGCAGGTGCTCGTGTCCGAAACGACCTATTCGATCGTCGTCGACATCCTGCGCGACGACATCCAGCTGGTGTCGGTGGGCAAGCGGCTGCTCGAAGGCCACGAGCGTCCGGAGGAGATCTACGTTCTGCAGCACCCGGACGTGAAGCTCGAGCTGGCGGTGGCGCCGGACGAGGTGTTCCCAACACTGTCAGTCCTGCCCGGGGTGGAAGAGCAACCGGCCGGGTGAGGTTCAATGTAGGCCCATGGCAAGCCCGAACCGCGCAGCCGGCGGCCGGACCGTAGACCGGTTCTCGGTGGTTCTGGTCGCTGTGGCGGCGACCATGTGGGCGTCGGACGCGTACTTCCGCAGCCAGCTGACGCACCTCAGCCCAACCCAGATCGTGGTGGCGGAAGACGCGCTCATCACGTTGTTCCTGCTGCCGGTCCTGATCCGCAGCTTTGGCGAGCTGCGCAATCTGGGTCCGCGCGGATGGCTGGCGGTCGGGCTCATCGCGGTGGGGGCGCAGTCTCTCGCCACGATCCTCTTCACGGCGTCGTTCCAGGCGGCGCTCAAGCACGGGGTGCTCGCCGAAACCTACGTGCTGCAGCAAACCCAGCCGCTGATCGCCATGTCGCTGGCGTGGTTGATCCTCGGCGAGCGCAGGCGGCCGTGGTTCTGGGCCGCGGTGGTGGTCGCGGTGGTCGGGGTCTACTTCGTCTTCAACGGGTCCGACCTGGCGGCCCCGGTCAAGGCGCTGCAGAACGGCCGCGTCGAGGTCGGGCTGCTCGCGCTCGGGGCGGCGTTCTTCTGGGCCAGCGGCACGGTGCTGGGCCGGTTCGCGCTTGGCTCGATCAGCTTCTGGAGCATGACCTCGCTCCGCTTCACGCTCGCCCTGCCGGTTCTCATCGCCATCAACCTCGTGCAGTCCGGCTTTGCCGCGTTCTCGCACTACACCGTCGGCGATTTCGTGCCCAACCTGCTCGGCATCGCGCTGGTGCCCGGGCTCCTGGCGCTGCTCCTCTACTACTTCGCGCTTGCACGAACGCCTGCGTCGCTGGCCACGATCGCGGAAATGGCTTACCCCGTCGCCGCCACGCTGATCGCGTCCGCGCCGGCGCCCTGGGGTTTCAGCCTTCCGGTGTACCCGGTGCAGCTCGTCGGGACGGCGCTCCTCATTGGGGTCATCATCGTGCTCAACCTGACCAAGGACAGGCCCGGCGAGGCGTCGCCGGTCACAACTCTGAAGCTAGCGGAGGGCTGAGATGGCGCGCGAATACGGAACCTCGGTCGAAAGCACGGCCTCGGCGGAGAAGGTCTGGAGGATCTGGTCGGACATGTCGACGTGGGGCCAGTGGAACCCGAACGTGACGACCATGGAATGGCAGGGTGGTTTCGCGTCCGGGACGGCGGGTGTGATGAACACGCGATCGGGACAGCATCACAAGATGCAGCTCGTCGACGTGCAGCCGGGTCGAGGCTTTGCTTTGCTGACCTCCGTGGTGCCCGGCACGCGGTTCAGGTTCAACTGCCGGATCGAGCCTTCCGACGGCAAGACGAAGATCAGCCAGACGGTCGAGGTCGGCGGACCGCTGGGCCCGGTGATGGGCGGAGTGCTCGGGCCCCAGGTGTCGAAGGATTTCGGCACTCTGCTCCAGAACCTCGCCCGACAAGCCGAGGCCAGCTAGCGCCTTACATAGATAAGGACGCGCGAGACAGGCGCTCTTGAAACGCGGCTGAAGCCCTCCGCCAGCTGAACGCCACGCCGGCGAGCATCGCCACGAGGAACGCCGTTAGCCCGAGCGCAAGGACCAAGTCCCCCGCCTTGCCAGCCGTGACACCGGAGATGAGAGGCGTCCAGTCCACCGTCGCGGCCCCGTTGAGCCACGCGACCAACCCGGTGCCGAAGGCGATGGCCGCAAGCGTCCAGCGCTTCTCGCCGCGCGACATCTGCGACAGGTCGAAGCGGCGCTGCCTTGGCGTCACCCTGACGTTGCCTAATCGAGTCAGGAGCGCGATCCACACGACCAGCATCACCACGCCGATGCTTAGAGCGACCCATGGGTACGCGGTCTTGTCGATGGGCGAAAGGTCCGACGACCCGGCCCAGGCCGCCATCGGCACCGCCCACATGAGGCTCGCGAGCGCGGCGAACCCCGTGCGTCCGAATCGTTCGACCAGTCCGCTCATCACTTAGGAGAGTTAACTCCTGTTGCCGAGCTGTTCTTCAAAAAAATTCAACAACCGTGACCACGAGTCGTTCGCGGCCTCGCGGTCGAAGCTGGGCCCGGTGTCGTTGAAGAACGAGTGGCGGGTCCCCGGATAGACCTTGATGTCGTGCTGTATCTGAAAGCCTGTGAGCGCTCTGTCGAGCGCGCGCCCGGAACGCGCCGTGAAGTCCTTCTCGGGATAGGAGCCGACGACCGGACACAGCCTCCTGGTCACGTCGAGCGGTCGTGGATTCGCGCCGTAGAAGGGAGCGATCGCTTTGAGTCGCGTGTCGGTGCACGCCCACGCGATGGCGAATCCGCCACCAAGGCAGAAGCCGACCGCACCAAGACGCAGTGGGTCCACGTTCGTCATCGTCGCGAGCAGCGTCAGCGCGCTCTTCAGGTCTTCGACGCCGTAGCGATTCACAGATCCGCCCACTGCGCCGGCCATGTAGCGCGCCATGCAGACGGCGCGATTGCGGCCTGTGAAGAGATCGACGGCCAGCGTCGCGTAGCCCGCGTCCGCAAGACGGCGTGTCACGTCCTTGATGTGATCGTTGAGACCGAACGCCTCGTGGATGACGACGACGCCCGGATTCGGACCATTGCCGTCCGGCACGGCAAGGTATCCGCCGCCCTTCAGCTCGCTGGTCGCGATTTCGCGCGTTTGCATGTCCTGGTTGGGATGAACGAAGATCCTAGCTCGGCTCGGTATTCTTTAGCTCGTCGCGCGACGTGGGCCCGTGGCGCAGTTGGGAGCGCGTCAGACTGGCAGTCTGA
>DASZJK010000217.1:0-4529 GCA_035948155.1 Candidatus Dormiibacterota bacterium | reverse complement strand
CGCAGCTGCTCCTCGAGGTCCGGGCGCAGCGCCGACAGCTCCGCGATCTGGGCGACGATCGGGCGCACCCGCGGGAGCTCGCGATTCGCCTCGTCAACTGTGTAGGTACGGAGCCGCTGCACGGCTCAACGATACTTCCTTCGGTGGACGCCACGGCAATGCGGAAGCGCCTCGCGGAGGCCCGCGTCGCGCACCTCGCGACGGTTGGCCCGGGCGGCCGGCCACACGTCGTTCCGATCACGTTCGCGTACGACGGTGACGCCCTCTACTTCGCCGTCGACGCCAAGCCCAAGCGGACGACCGATCTTTTGCGCCTGCGCAACATCGCGGCCAATCCTGCGGTGGCTGTGCTTGTCGACCACTACGACGAGGACTGGAACCGGCTGTGGTGGGTGCGCGTGGACGGCACCGCACGCGTGCTCGGCGCCGCCCAGGCGGATCACCCCGTCGATCTGCTCGTGGAGCGCTACGCGCAATATCGCCGGGCACGTCCGTCTGGGCCGGTCGTCGAAATCTCGATCGATCGCATATCTGGCTGGTCAGCCTAGACACCTGAGGCGCCCGGATCCAAGCCAGACTGTTAAGGGATCACGCCCTGATCCCACCGGCCTCCGCCGGACGTTTGGGTCCAGACGTCCCATTGCGGTCCCGAATTCGGGACGTTTGACGACAAGCGCCCAGTGTATGGCGCTTGACGAGATGCGACGTCTCGTCTAGTCTCGTGTCGTGATCGACCTGGACCCGAGGGACCGGATTCTCACCACAGCCCGGGCGGTCATCGCGATGAAGAAGAGCCGGGCCACGGTCGACGACTTCGTCGAGGCCGCCGGCGTATCCAAGACGAGCTTCTACCGCGCGTTCGGCTCGCGCTCGGCCCTGCTGGAGGCACTGGGCCTAGCCCGGCCACCGGCGGCCCGAGAACGCGTCCTCCGCGTGGCCCTTGAAATGGTTGGGGCCAGAGGACTGGCGGCGCTGTCCATGGACGAGCTGGCCGAGCGCGCGGACGTCTCGCGGGCCACGTTGTATCGCCTCTTCCCTGGCAAACCGGCGCTGTTCACGGCGCTCGTGCACGCCTATACCCCGCTCGACCCCGTCATCGCGGTCGTGAGCGAGAGGCAGGCGGAGCCGCCTGAGGTCGTGATGCCGGAGGTGGCCCGGTCCATCTATCGCACTGTCGTCGGCGGCGCAGAAGACCGCACGGGTCTGATGCGTTCGCTCTTTGCCGAGGTCACGAGCCTGGCACCCGACGCCGAAGAGGCGACCCGCGACGCGATCGTGAAGGTCGTCGGGGCGCTGGCCGGATACATCCTGGCCCAGATTGCGGCGGGCCGGCTGCGCCAGATGCATCCCCTCCTGGCGATGCAGTCATTCATCGGCCCGATCTTCTTTCACCTTATGACCCGAAGGGCCGCCCAGACCGTGCTCGGCGTCGAGATGGACGAGGAGCGAGCCGTCACCGAGCTCGCCGAGGTGTGGCTGCGCGCGATGCGCATTGAAGAAAGGAAAGAGGAGTGAGCGAGAGCTTCGCGGTCAGCGTCGAGGACGTCAGCAGGTCGTTCGGCCGGCTCAAGGCGTTGGATGGCGTGACGCTGCGCGTGCGAAAGGGCGAGATCTACGGGTTGCTCGGCCCCAACGGCGCGGGCAAGACGACCCTGATCCGTCTCGTCTGCGGGCTGCTCGAGGCTCAGTCAGGAACCGTCAACGTGCTCGGGCAGCGCATGCCGCAGGTCGCGGTCCTGCGACGCATCGGCTACATGACGCAGCAGGCGGCCCTCTACCCCGCTCTCTCGGTCGAGGAGAACGTGCGCTTCTTCGCCGCGATCAACGGCGCCGAAGACGGCGTCAAGGAGGCGCTCCAGCTCGTCCAGCTCTACGACCGGCGAACCTCGGTCGTGCAGACGCTCAGCGGCGGAATGCGGCAGCGGTGCTCGCTCGCGTGCGCGCTCGTGCACCGGCCGGACCTGCTGCTGCTCGACGAGCCGACGGTCGGGGTCGATCCGCAGCTGCGCGTGCAGTTCTGGGAGTCGTTCCGCCAGATGGCGGCCAGCGGCACGACCATCATCGTCTCCAGCCACGTGATGGACGAGGCCGACCGCTGCCAGCGACTGGGCCTTATCCAGTACGGCAGGCTCCTTGCCGAAGGCACGCCCGCAGAGATTCGTGCGATGGGCGGCAGCCAGAACCTCGAGGAAGCGTTTCTCGCCCTCGCCGGCACGGGGACCGACTCATGAGCGGACACCGCGTCGCGGCCATCACGCGCCGGCTCCTGCAGGGATTCCGCCGCGACCGTCGCACGCTGGCGCTGCTGTTCGTCGCGCCCATCGTCATCCTCGGCCTGCTCGGCTACCTGATGCGCGGATCGTCGAGCGCGCCAGAAGTCGGCATCGCCAACCAGGATTCGGGACCGCTCGGAGCTATCGTCGCCGACGGTCTGCGCAGCTCGAGTCACATCAAGACGACCGACATCGACGCGACCAGCGGCGACGCGAGATTGAAGGACGGAACGCTCGTGGCCTACATCGTCCTGCCGCCCGACTTCAGCCAGCAGGCGCAGTCGGGCAACGTCGCACCTGAGGTGCATCTCGAGGGATCGCAGCCCGGTGAGGAAACGCCCGTGGTCCAGGCGCTGCAGCTATCGATGATTACGCTCGCGTTAAAAGTCGCTGGACGCACCGTCAACTTCCAGCCGAAAACCACCTACCTCTACGGGGGACCTGACTACGACACGCTCGACTATTTCGGCGCGGCGTTCATCGGCCTCATCGTCTTCTTCCTGGTTTTCGTGATCACCATCGTGTCGTTCCTCAACGAGCGCACCCAGGGCACGCTCGAACGTTTGATGGCAAGCCCGCTGCGCCGCGGCGAGATCGTCGTCGGATACATGCTCGGGTTCACGGTCCTCGCCGTGATCCAGTCGATCGAGGTGCTCGTCTTCGCCCTGGCCGTGCTGCGCATCCACAACCAGGGCAGTGTGCTGCTGATCTTCGGCATGGAGGCCCTCATGGCGATCGCCGCCGTCAACCTCGGAATCTTTCTCAGCATGTTTGCGCGCTCGGAGTTCCAGGCCGTGCAGTTCATACCGCTCGCCATCGTTCCGCAGGTCCTACTGTCAGGCGTCATCTTCCCCGTCTCGACCGAGCCGGCCGCCCTGCAGTGGCTTTCCAACGTGCTGCCCCTCACCTACGCCGTCAACGGGATGCGCGACGTCATGGTCAAGGGCGCCGACCTGACGTCGTCTTCGCTGCAGCTCGACCTCGGGGTCGTCGCCGGCTTCGTGATCCTCTTCATCGCGGCGGGCACGGCCACGCTCCGGCGGAGGCTTGCGTAGTCTGGAGCCGCGATGCTTCTCGTCTGCTCACAGCGCTGCGGCAGCAAGCTCTTTCGGACCCTGTTCGCGGAGGTCGATGTCGACTCCGCGGGTGAAATCCAGGACTACCGGGTCACCCAGCCCGGTTACCTGTGCCTGAGCTGCGGCGCGCCCGCGCTCGACCTGGCTGAGGTTCCGGCTGAGCTCGACGCCGAGGCGCGCGAGGACGAAGCTGCAGCGGCACCCGTCGCCGACGTGCTCTGCCCCGTCTGCGAGACCATGGTCCGGCTCGACCGGAACATGGAGTGCCCGAACTGCGGCTCTCCTCTGGAGGTCGCTTAGCGGGGCCGATTCGGGGCGTTTTGCTCCAAACGCATCGAATCATTTGCAACATTCGGGGCTACTGACGCCAAACGCACCGAAAGTGCGCCTAGGTCAGCGAGGCCGTCCCGGCGAGGATCGCGAGCATCGCCCGCACCGCCGCCGCGTCCTTCTCCGCGAGCGCGGCTCGAAGTGCGCGAACGGCGCGCGGCGTATCGAGGTCGTCGGACAGCGCGGCGTTGAACTCGGCCATGAGCGCGCTTCCGGGCTTCGCCTTAGCCGCATCGGCGACAAGGAGCTGGCGCAGCCTGTCGACCAGCTTCGTATAGCGGGCCAGACCGGCCCACGTGAATTCCCAGTCACGTCCGTACCGATGTGAGACCAGATACAGGCGCACCGCCGCGGCCGGCGCGCGCTGCAGGGCCTGGCTGACCTTGATCAGGTTGCCGAGCGACTTGCTCATCTTGTGCCCGCCGTAGCGGACCATCCCGGTGTGCATCCACGCTCGCGCGAAGGGCTTCTTTCCGCTCAGCGACTCCGACTGCGCGCGCTCCGATTCGTGATGGCTGAACTGCAGGTCGCGCCCGCCGCCATGGATGTCGACCTGCGGCCCGAGGTACCGCATCGCCATCACCGAGCACTCGATGTGCCAGCCAGGTCGACCCGCGCCGAACTTGGACGGCCACGCCGGCTCACCCTCCCTCGACGGTCGCCACAACGGGAAATCGAGCGCGTCGCGTTTTGCGCCCGCGCCTACCTCCCCGAGCAGGCCCTCGTCCCGCAGCTTGGCGATCATCGACCGTCGCGTCCGATGTGAGAGCTTGCCGTAGCCGGGGTACTTGTCCGCCTCGAAATACAGCGCATCGGTCTGATAGGCGAATCCGCGCTTCTCGAGCTTCGT
>DASZJK010000216.1:0-4510 GCA_035948155.1 Candidatus Dormiibacterota bacterium | reverse complement strand
ACCGCCCGCGCCGCCTGGTGCGCCAGATGCACGGCGAGCGGGCGGATCGCCGGTCCAGAGAGGCCGCCCGTGCGGAAGCTGAGCCGCGGCGCGTACGTGTTGAGGTCGATCGACATGCCGACGAAGGTGTTGATGGCGCACAACGCGTCGGCGCCGGCCGATTCCACGGCGCGCGCGATGACGCCGATGTCGCCGACCATCGGCGTCAGCTTCACCCAGACGGGCAGCTCCGTCCGCCTGCGCACGGCCTCGGTGACCGCCGCCGCCGCGCTCGGGTCATTGCCGAAATACAGCCCTCCCTGCTCGACGTTCGGGCAGGAGATGTTGACCTCGAAGCCCGCGACGCCGGGTACCCCGTCGAGTCGCGCGGCCAGCTCGCCGTACTCCGCCGCCGACTCGCCGTTGATGTTGACGAGCACGGGAAAATCCCACGCCGCCCACTTCGGCGCGTAGTCGCGGATCAGCGCCTCGACGCCCGGGCCTTGCAGGCCGATCGCGTTGAGCATCCCGCTCGGAGTCTCCACGATGCGCGGCGGAGCCGTGCCTTCGCGGGGGCGCAGAAATATGCCCTTGGACACCATTCCGCCCAGCGCGCGACGCTCGAGGAGCGGAACCTCCGCGCCGTAGCCAAAAGTCCCCGAGGCCGCGAGCACAGGACCTCGCAGCGGAAGGCTCCCAATCTGCAAGGACATGTCCACGGTCATGCGGACACCGCGTACGGCAGATGTGAAGGCAGCGCAGCCCAATCAATGTCCCGCGCGCGATACACGGGGCCTTCACTGCACGCTCGGTCGTAGCCGCCGCGCTCGAGGGGGACCGCGCAGCCGAGACATACTCCGGTGCCGCAGCCCATGTACGTCTCGACCGCCACCTGCGCGTCCGGCCATCGCTGCGCGACGGCGGCGAGCATACGGTTCGGCCCGCACGCGAGAACGACATCGGCGTTCGGCGCGGCGCCGACGGCCGTGCCTCGTATGCCCCGCGATCCGTCGTCGGTGGCCCACACAAGCTCGTCGGCATCCGACTCGGTGCACAACTCGATGGCGGTGCGCGCGCCATGCACCCACGTGACTCGCAGGCCGGCCGCACGCGCCTGGAGCGCCGCGAGCGGCATCGGCGCAACCCCGAGACCGCCGCTGATGAGCACGGCCGTCCCGGCGCGCGGAATTTCGAATCCGCGACCCAGGGGGCCCAGGCAGCTGATGCGGTCACCGACCTCCATGGCGAGCAGCTGCGAGGTGCCGGCGCCTACCGCCTTGAGCACGACCTCGATGTCCTCGCCCCCGACGCGGTAGACGGAGAACGGCCGCCGCAGCAGCGGTCCCGGCGACCAGCCAAGGTTCACGAACTGCCCGGCGCGCACTGCCGATGCGATCTCTGGGGCCCGCATCGCGAGCACGTACATGCCGCGTGCGACTTCGCGGCGGCCGGTTATCGGTACGTCAAGCAGGAACACTGCCGCGCCACTCTCCGATCGTCCTGACCTCCATCTCCTCGCGCGCGTTGACCGCCGATTCAAGCAGCGCGGCAGCGGTGTCGAGCGAGGTGAGGCATGGGATGCGCCGCTCGACGGCGGCGCGCCGGATCTCGAACCCATCCTTGATCACCGGGTTGCCTTCGCCCGGGTCCTCGTAGATGTTCGACATCGTGTTGAGGACGAGCTGCACCTCGCCGCGAACGATGACGTCGACCACGTTTGGCGACTCCTCGCCGATCTTGCCCACGACCCGCGGCGAAAAGCCCGCCGCCCGTAGGGCACGGGCTGTGCCTTCGGTCGCAACCAGCTTGCAACCGAGCTGCACGAGACGCGACACGATCGGGAAGAGCTCTGGCTTGTCCGCGTCGGCGATGGTCAGGAGGGCGGCGCTTCCGCGCTCGACGTGCATGCCCGACGCGGCGAACGCCTTGCGCAGGGCTTCGTTGAGGGTGCGGGCGATGCCGATCGCCTCCCCCGTCGACTTCATCTCGGGACCCAGGTACGAATCCACCTTCGCGAGCTTGTTCATCGAGAACACCGGAGCCTTGACGGCGACGAGGTCACGCCGCGGGTAAAGGCCGGTCTTCCAGCCCAGGTCGGCGAGGTTCTCGCCCAGCATCACCTGCGTCGCGAGCTTGACCATCGACACCCCGGTCACCTTGGAAAGGAAAGGGACGGTTCGCGAGGCTCGCGGGTTCACCTCGAGCACGTAGACGCGGCCTCGGTGGACCACGTACTGCACGTTGACAAGCCCGCGAAGCCGAAGGTGCCGCGCGATCCGGATCGTGTAATCGACGATGCTGTCGATCTCTCCGCGCTCGAGGCCGGGTGCGGGGTAGACCGCGTACGAGTCGCCCGAGTGCACACCGGCCCGCTCGACATGCTGCATGACGCCGGGGATCACCACCGTGTCGCCATCCGAGATCGCGTCGACCTCCGCCTCGACGCCCTGCAGGTACTTGTCGATCAACACCTGGCCGCGCGGCATTGCGCCGACCGCCCAGGTCATGTAGCGCCGGAGCTCGTCGCGGTTGCGCACGATCTCCATCGCTCGCCCGCCGAGGACATAAGAAGGACGCACGAGCACGGGGTAGCCTGCTCGCTCGGCGATGGTCTCGGCCTCCGCGACAGTGGTCGTGGTTCCGCCGATCGGCTGCGGGATGCCGATCGCGTCGAGCGAGCGCGCGAACGCGCGGCGGTCCTCGGCCAGGTCGATCGCCTCGACGCTCGAGCCAAGAATGGAGACGCCGCTGCGGGCGAGCGGCTCGGCCAGGTTGATCGCGGTCTGGCCGCCGAACTGCACCAGCGCGCCGGTCGCGTGCTCGGTGCGGGCGACGTGGAGCGCGCCCTCGAGGTCGAGCGGCTCGAAGTAGAGCCGATCCGAGGTGTCGAAGTCGGTCGAGACCGTCTCCGGGTTGGAGTTGACCATCACCGCGCGCACGTGCGCATCGCGCAGCGCCCACGCGGCGTGCACCGAGCAGTAGTCGAACTCGATTCCCTGACCGATCCGGATCGGCCCCGAGCCGACGACCACAACCCCTCCGGCGCTCTGCGCCTCCTCCCCATGAATGGGGAGGACTTCGTTTTCTTCTTCCCAGCACGAGTAGTAGTAGGGCGTCGCGGCCTCGAACTCGCCCGCGCACGTGTCCACGAGCTTGTAGGTCGGGAGCGCCGCGTCGACGGTTTCGCCACGCAGCGCCGTGATCATCGAGTCCGAGAAACCCGCGCGGCGCAACTCAGCGACGCTGCCCTCGACCTCGAGCCTGGCGATGCTGGCGAGACGGTCGATGAACCATCTGTCGATGCTGCTGCGCTCCGCCAGCGATGCTGGATCCACGCCGTTGCGCAGAGCGTCGAGCAGCGCGAACAGCCTGCGGTCGTTCGGCTCGTCGATCGTCTCGGGACCGAGCTCCCACGCCGCCGGCTGCTTTTGCTCGAGCGACCGCAGCGCCTTGATGAGCGCGGCCTCGAAGGTACGCTCGATCGCCATCACCTCGCCCGTCGAGGCCATCTGTGTGCCGAGCCGGCGGTCGCCGGCCGGGAACTTGTCAAACGGCCAACGCGGAATCTTCACGACGCAGTAATCGATCGCCGGTTCGAATGCGGCGAAGGTGCGGCCCGTGATCTCGTTGCGGATCTCCTCGAGACGCCGGCCGACCGCCACTTTGGCCGCGACCCGCGCGATGGGATAGCCCGTAGCCTTCGAAGCCAGCGCCGACGACCGGCTGACGCGGGGGTTGACCTCGATCACGTAGTACTGCGAGCTCTCCGGATCCAGCGCGAACTGGACGTTGCATCCGCCCTCGATGCCGAGCGCGCGGATGATGCGGATCGCCGCCGAGCGGAGCATCTGATGGTCCCGGTCGGAGAGCGTCTGCGCGGGCGCGACCACGATCGAGTCGCCCGTGTGGACGCCCATCGGATCGAGGTTCTCCATGTTGCAGACGGTGATGCACGTGTCCGCGGCGTCACGCATCACCTCGTACTCGATCTCCTTCCATCCCCACAGCGACCGTTCGACCAGCACCTGGTGGATCGGTGAGGCTGCGAGACCGCGCAGGGCCACGCTCTCGAGGTCTGCCTCGGTGGTGACGAAGCCTCCGCCGGTACCGCCGAGCGTGTACGCAGGTCGGATCACGAGCGGCAGCCCACTGGCCGCGGCGAACTCATGCACCTCGTCCAGCGACACGCACACCCGCGACACCGGGACCGGTTCGCCGATGCCTTCGAGCATGTGCTTGAATGCCTGCCGGTCCTCCGCCTTGCGGATGGTGTCGATCGTCGCGCCGAGCAGCCGGACCCCATGCCTTTCGAGAACGCCCGCATTCGCGAGGTCGGTGGCGAGGTTGAGGCCCGTCTGGCCGCCCAGGGTCGGCAGCAGCGAGTCCGGCCTCTCGCGCTCGATGATCCGCTCGACCGCCTCGACCGTCAGGGGCTCCAGGTAGACCCGGTCGGCGACGTCCTCGTCGGTCATGATCGTCGCGGGGTTGGAGTTGACGAGCACGGTCTCGATTCCTTCTTCTCGCAACGCCT
>DASZJK010000215.1:0-1557 GCA_035948155.1 Candidatus Dormiibacterota bacterium | reverse complement strand
GGCCATCGCGAGCGCGCTCGCCGTGCCCTCGAGTCGGTCGCGCAGCTGCCCCGCCAGTACGGACTGATGGCGGCTGTCTTTGCTCGCGCTCTCGACCGTCTGCCGTACGCGATCAAGGTCAGCACGCGCAACGCAGAGCTGGCGCGCGCGGCGCGGGCCGCGCATCCCTACGTCGTGATCGATCCGAACGGGGATGAGCGAGCGATTGTCTGCGTCGGGACCATATGCTTGGCCCCGGTGTCGAAACCAACCGCGGTGGCGGAGACCATCAGAGAAGCAATCGCCACGCGTGCCTGAAAGTCGGGCGCATTTCTCACGCCGCGTCAATGAGGCGCTGGAGGACGAAAAGCTTCAAGGTGCTCTGATCCAGGCGATGACCGGCCTTCGCAGCCGGCGCGACACCGCGTTCGAATCGTTCGATTTCGAGAAGGGTCGGGCCGAGTTGAAGCGCAGGCGCCAGGCCAACCTCGATCGCCTGCCCGAGCTCCTCGAACAGTTCACCCAGCGCCTTTCCGCAGTCGGCGGCGTGGTGCATTTCGCCAGCGACGCGGCCGAGGCGCGAGAGGTCATCGGCCAGATCTGCTTCAGCGCCGGCAGCAGTCTTCCGGCGGGCAAGCGGATGGTCGTGACCAAGAGCAAGTCGATGGCGACGGAGGAGATCGAGCTCAACAAGTACCTCGAGGGGCTCGGTATGGAGGTCGTCGAGACCGACCTCGGCGAGCGAATGGTCCAGCTGACCCATACGCATCCCTCCCACCTCATCGCGCCCGCGATCCACCTCACGAAAGAGGACGCGGCCAGGGTGTTCGGCACCGAGGCGACCGTCGAGGCGATCCAGCAGCACGCGCGTGAATCACTGCGGCAAAAGTTCATCGACGCGACGGTCGGAATCTCCGGCGCCAACATCGCGATCGCCGAGACCGGGACCATCGTGCTCGTCACCAACGAGGGCAACGCTGACCTCACGACGACGCTGCCGCCGGTGCACATCGCGGTGTTCGGCATCGACAAGATCGTCGCGTCGCTCGACGACGCCGTGGCGATCCTGCGGATGCTGCCGCGGAGCGGCACCGGACAGATCATCAGCAGCTACGTCAACTGGATCACTGGCCCGTCGCGCTCCGCCGACATCGAGCAGTCGCTCACGATCGGAGTGCACGGGCCGCGCGAGATGCACTGCGTGATCCTCGACAACGGCCGCGAGAGGATGCTCGAGAGTCCGCTGTTCCGCGACGCGCTCACCTGCATTCGTTGTGGCGCCTGCTCCAACGCCTGCCCTCCGTTCATGGCCGTGGGTGGACACCGATTCGGCGGCCACGTCTACAACGGCCCGATCGGTCTCGTGCTCACGCCGTTTCACCACGGCCTGGAGGACGCAGACCTCGCCAACACGCTTTGTGCGCAGTGCAACGCGTGCCAGGAGATCTGCCCTGTCGACATTCCACTGCCGCGACAGATCCTCGAGCACCGGCGCAAAGGAAGGAAGTCGATGCGCAAGCGGGCGGTGATCGAGATGTGGAAGCGGCCGCGGCTCGCCGATGCCGTGATGCGCGCCGC
>DASZJK010000214.1:0-2373 GCA_035948155.1 Candidatus Dormiibacterota bacterium | reverse complement strand
GTGGAGGCCCTGGTCATCGGGCGTGTCGCGCCCGCCGCACGCCACCAGCAGGGCGAGCGACGCGGCGACCGCGATGAGTCTCACAAAGAAAGAGCTTGCTCCAGGGTGACCTTGCCTTCATAGAGGGCTTTGCCCAGGATCGCCGCCTGCGCGCCCGCGGCCGCCACGCGGCGCAGGTCGTCGAGCGAGGCGATCCCGCCCGAATACTCGAGGTCGAACTTGGTCATCTTCCGCACCCGGCCCAGCGTCTGAAGGTCCGGCCCCGCCATCGTGCCATCACGATCGACGCACGTGAGGATCACTCCCCCCAGTGGCAGGAACTCCCAGCGACTGACCAGCGCGCCGAGGGAGACGCTGTCCGTGTCGAGCCATCCGCCTACCGCCGCCTTGTTGTCCTTCACGTCCAGCGCGGCCATCACGCGTCCGGGATGCTTCAAGGTGCACTTCTCGAACAGGTGCGGATCGCGCACCGCGGCGGTCGCCATCACGACCCACTGCGCGCCGCCGTCGACGAGGGCGTCGACGCCCTCCACTGTGCGCACTCCACCCGCGACCTGCAGCTGGACGTTCTGACCGTCGAGCATCTTCGCGATCACCGGCCTGTTGCTCGCCGAGCCGCGGGCCGCGTCGAGGTCGACGACGTGCACGCGCTGCGCTCCCGCCGCCGCGAACCGCTTGATGACCTCCACCGGGTCGTCGGCGTACACCGTCGGCTTGCTGTAGTCGCCCTGCGTCAGGCGTACACAGCGCCCACCCAGGATGTCGATAGCCGGAATCACCTGCACTGTTTCGGTCGGCTAACGGTAGTTGGTGAACTGGAGCGGGACTGTGATGTCGTCCGCCTCGCGCAGCGACTTGATCACAGCCTGCAGGGTGTCCTTGTCCTTGCTCACCACACGCAGCTGGTCGCCCTGGATGCGCACCTGCAGCTTGCTCGAGACGTTCTGGATGCGCTTGCGAAGGTCGCGCGCGATGTCGTCGGTGATTCCGGCGTTCAGCTGCACCTCGATCTGGCCTCGTCCCTTGCCGACGGTCTTCGGATCGCCCGCCTGGAAGAGCTTGGGCGACAGCTGACGGCGCGCAGCCTTCTCCCGCAGCACCTGCAGCGCGGCCCGGGCGCGGTCCTCACTGGCCGACTCGATCACGATCAGCTCGCCGCGCTGGTCGTAGGCGGTGGCGGTGTCCTTGAAATCGAAACGTGTCGCCACCTCGCGTCGGGCCTGGTCCAGCGCATTGGTCAGCTCGGCGCCGTTGTACTCGGACACGACGTCGAACGAGTACTCCGCCACTAGCTGCCGCTGGAAAAGATCGCGTTCAGACCCACAACGACCGCAACCACCGCGAGGGCGACCCCGACCAGGGAAGAGATGGCGAGAACCGCGCCGATGCCGGCGGTTCCCTCGTCCAGCGGTTCCGGGACTGGCTTGTCGTACGGGTCGGGGCCGTAGTCGAGGTCGTAGACCCCGTCCGCCCGGGCGCGCTGGACGAGCTCGTCCAGTACCTGCTTCCCGCCGGGGGGAAGCGCTTTGCCTTCGAGGCTTTGGACCGCCTCCTTGAGGTTGTCCCGAGTGCGCCCGAGCTCGGCCGTGACCATGTCGAGCGTCTGCATCCCGGCGCTCGTCGGGTGCTCGCGGCGGAGGTCGGCGATGATGCCGTAAAGACCCACGTCCGGAATATAACGGGTCGGGAATTACACTTACGGCAGTGGGTGTGGAAACCAGAGCCAAAGCCGCTGTGAAAAGGCCAGCGGAGCATCCAAACACGTGGGTCTTCTTCGCCGGCGACTTCGCGCGCTACCACGACGCAAAGCTCGGCCTGATGACGCACGCCCTGCACTACGGAACGGCCGTGTTCGAAGGCATTCGCGCCTACTGGAACGCGAAGAAGGAGCAGCTCTACCTGCTGCAGGCGGCGGCGCACTTCGAGCGGATGCACCGATCGGCGAACGTCATGCGCATGAAGTTGCCCTACACGACCGAGGAGCTCGTCAACTTCACGCTCGAGCTGCTGCGGCGCAACCAGTTCAAGTCCGACGTCTACGTGCGGCCGCTTCTGTACACCTCGAGCGAGGAGATCGGCGTGCGCCTGCACAACCTCGACCGCGGGTTCTTCATCTACGCGACGCCGTTCGGCAACTACGTCGAGATCGAGGGCGGCATTCGCTGCATGGTCAGCACGTGGCGGCGAGTCCCGGACCAGGCGCTCCCCGCGAGGGCGAAGGTCTCGGGTGCGTACGCGCAGTCGGCCCTGGCCAAGTCCGAGGCGGTCGAGGCCGGCTATGACGAGGCGATCGTGCTGTCCGTCGACGGCCACGTCTCCGAGGGCTCGGCCGAGAACCTCTTCATGCTCAAGGACGGCGTCTTCGTCACTCCG
>DASZJK010000213.1:0-5624 GCA_035948155.1 Candidatus Dormiibacterota bacterium | reverse complement strand
GATCTGCGGCCCCTGGAGCCCGTTGGCGGCCTCGATGTCCTGAACACGCTCCCGGACATCATCCCCCGGATAGCGCTGCACCGCGATCGACCACAGCGTGTCTCCCGGCTGGACGACCACCGTCGAGTACGACGTCGCGGACCCGCCGTGAGCCACCACCGCCATGCCCAGGCCCGTCAGGGCGACGACCAGGACGGCGAGCGCGGCGCGCCAGCCGAGGCGTACACCGCCGGCACGGTCAGCCCGCCAAGGTTTGATTCCGTAACCGGCGGCGTACATACGTTCGGAAGAATAGCGAACGGCTGTTTGCCTGTCAAGGCGTCGAACAAAAGTTTGCGTTTCGAGTTCAGCAGTGCTAGGATTGGCCCACGTCCCCCACTACGATCTGGAGAAGAAACACGAAATTGACCGAACAATTGACCGATAGGCAAACCCGGATTCTCGAGTACATACGGTTCGTCACCAAGACCCGCAACTACCCGCCCAGCGTGCGCGAGATCGGCGAGGCGGTCGGCCTGAGCTCGAGCTCGACAGTGCACAACCACCTGAACCAGCTGGAGCGGCGCGGCCTGATCAAGCGCGACCCGAGCAAGTCCCGGACCGTCCAGCTCGTCGCTGACGCCGAGCTCGACCAGCAGCGCCGCAACGCCGTGGTGGTGCCGATCGTCGGCAACGTCGCCGCCGGCACGCCGATCCTGGCCGAGCAGAACATCGAGGACCACATCCTTCTCTCGCCCGAGCTGGCCAAGGACGGCTACTTCCTGCTCCGCGTGCGGGGCGACAGCATGATCAACGCCGGAATCCTGGACGGCGACCTGGTGCTCGTCCGGCCGCAGCACGAAGCGGTCAATGGCTCGATCGTGGTCGCGCTGGTCGACGGCGACGCCACGGTCAA
Organism: Candidatus Dormiibacterota bacterium; assembly: GCA_035948155.1. GTDB lineage: Bacteria > Chloroflexota > Dormibacteria > Dormibacterales > Dormibacteraceae > 40CM-4-65-16. The sequence goes on along the minus strand of DASZJK010000213.1, from coordinate 4,729 downwards.
GCGGTTCGAGCGCGCCAACGGCCACGTCAAGCTGATCGCGGAGAACCCGGCCTACGAGCCGATCGTCACCGCCAACATCAGCCTCGTCGGCATCGTCCGGGGTGTGATCAGGCTCTTCCGCTAGAGCCCGCGTACTGGTCGAAGCGGCGCGCCGCGTGGCGGGGCGCCCAGCCCCAGGCGCGAGTCCCGCCATCGACGTACTCGGTGCGATCCACGCCGCCGATGCGGCGTAGCTCGGCGAGCACGCCCTCGCTGCCGTACGGGACCAGGATCTCGAGCGAGACCGCGTCGCCGCGGCTCGCGACGTCGACCGCGTTGAGCAGCTGGTCGAGGCCGGTTTGGTTTGTCGCCGAGATGGCGACCGCTTGGGGGTAGCGCTCGGACAAGGCGGCGACCGCGCGACGCCTCGACGCCGGGCCCATGAGGTCGACCTTGTTCAGGGCGACCACCCGCGGCTTGTCCGCGGCCCCCAGGTCGGCCAGGACCTCCTCCACGGTCGCCGCCTGCTCCTCGACTGCTGCCGAGCTGAGGTCCAGTACCTCGAGGATGAGGTCGGCCTCCGTGACCTCCTCGAGGGTGGCCCGAAACGCGGCCACGAGGTCCGTCGGCAGCTTCTGGATGAAACCGACGGTGTCGGTCAGAAGGAGCTCGCGGCCGGCTGGAAGCTCGAGCTTGCGCGTCGTCGGGTCGAGTGTGGCGAACAGCTTCTGCTCCGCCCGCACACCCGCGTGCGTCAAAGCGTTGAGGAGCGTCGACTTGCCGGCGTTGGTGTAACCGACGATTGCGGCCGTTTCGAGCTCGGCTCGGCGGCGGCCGGTGCGCTGCTGATGGCGCTGCGTCCGCACTTGCTCGATCTCACGGTCGAGGTCGCGGATCCGTTTGCGGATGCGCCGGCGCTCGACCTCGATCTGCTGCTCACCGAAACCGCCGCGCGCCCCCACCCCACCCCGCCGGCCTCCGACCTGGCGGTCGTAGGCGTAGGCGCCGATCAGGCGAGGCAACAGATGGTGAAGGCGAGCCGCCTCGACCTGGAGGCGACCTTCATGGGTGCGAGCGTGCTGGGCAAAGATCTCGAGGATGATCTCGGTGCGGTCCAGCACCCGCGCCTTGATCGCCAGCTCGAGGTTGCGCTGCTGCCGCGGGCTGAGGTCTTCGTTGCAGATCACGACGTCGAAGCCGCCCTCGAGCCTCATGTCACGCAGCGATTCGACCTTGCCCATTCCGATGAGGTGTGCGGCGTCGACCTTGGACCGCCTTTGAACGTCCGATCCGACGACGTCCGTGCCCGCGGTGCGCGCGAGGTCGGCCAGCTCGTTCATCTGCTCGCGAACTGTCTCTGGTTCGGTGCCCCCTAAAAGCACGCCGACGAGAAACGCCCGCTCTCGCGGGGTCCTGGTTGTGATCAGATCTTGAGCTTCCTCATTCGTGACATCGCCTCCTCGAGGCGCGCGTCCGGTGCCGTGACCGACAGGCGGAAGTAACCCTCGCCGTGCCTGCCGAAACCAACGCCCGGCGTGATGTTGACGCCGACCTCGTCGAGCACGTGCGTCGCAAACCCGATCGAGTCATATCCCTCCGGCACCGGCGCCCACACGTAAAAGGTCGCGCGAGGCGGCTTGATGCTCCAACCAAGGCTGTTGAGCGTGTCCGCGACCAGACGATGCCGGCGCGCGTACACGGCGCAGGCCGCCTTCGTCTCGTCTTCTCCCCCATTCAGAGCTTCGATCGCCGCCCACTGCACTGCCTGAAAGATTCCAGAGTCGATGTTGGTCTTGAGCTGGCCGATGAGGCTGACCAGGTCCGCGCGGCCGCACACCCATCCGATGCGCCAGCCGGTCATGTTGTAGGTCTTCGAAAGCGAGTGGAACTCGAGGCCGACCTCCTTCGCGCCAGGGATCTCGAAAAGCGTGAGCGGCCGGTAGCCGTCGAACGCGATCTCGGAGTACGGCGCGTCGTGACACAGGATGATGTCGTGGCGCCGGCAGAAGTCGACCGCACGCACGAGGAAGTCGCGGTCGGCCGTCGCCGCCGTGGGGTTGTTGGGGTCGTTGAGCCACATCAACCTCGCCCGCTCCGCAACCTCGGAAGGAATCGAATCGAGATCGGGCAGCCAGCCGTTCTGCGCCGTCAGGGGCATGATCGCCGGCTCCGCGCCGGCCATGATGGCCCCGGTCACGTAGACCGTGTAGCCCGGGTCCGGCGCGAGGACCACGTCGCCCGGATCCACGAGCGCGAGCGGGACGTGACTGATTCCATCCTTGGAGCCCAGCGTGGGCAGAATCTCGGTCGCCGGGTCAAGCTCGACGCCCGAGCGGTCGGCGTACCAGCGCGCGATCGCCTCACGCAGCTCGGCCAGACCGAAGTAGGACGGGTAGCGGTGATTCGCGGGATCCGCCGCAGTCTCCTGCAGCACGCTGACGATGCGCCCCGGCGTGGCCAGGTCGGGATCACCGATGCCCAGCGAGATCACGTCGATTCCCGCGCGCTTCTTCTCCTGCACCCTGCGGTCGATCTCGGCGAAGAGATAGGGCGGAATGCGGCCGAGACGCTTTGCCCCCGCGGCTGTCTTACTCATCCAAATATCTGAGGATACCCGGCAGGGGATCGGGCTCGATCTCGAACCATCGGACGCGCCCATCACGGCGCCACCAGCGCAGCTGCCGTCGCGCGTAGCGGCGGTTGGATCGCGCCATCGCCGCAGGAAGCTCCTCGAGGCTGAGCTCGCCGCGGAGGTGAGCGAGGGCTTCCGCGTAGCCGATCCCGGTGAGCACCGCTGCGGTGGGCGGAACGCCGGCGTCGAGAGCCTGCTGGGTCTCATCGACGAGGCCACGCTCGACCTGGCGGCGGCTCCGCTCGTCGAGTCGTGAGTCGATGACCTCGAGGCTTGCCGTCAATCCGATGCGGACCGGCTGCCACTGAGGCGGTGTCCGGGTGCGGAGCCGGCGCAGCGGCGGGCCTGCCACATCGAGGATCTCCAGCGCGCGAATCACCCGAACCGGGTTGTCGAGGTCGACGCCGGGATCAGGATCGACCGCGAGCAGTCTCGATCGCAGGGCCGCGATGTCGAGCTGCTCGAGCTCGCTGCGCAGCGCCGCATTGGGCGGGATGCCCGTCAGGGTGAAACCGTCGCTCAGCGCGTCGACGTAGAGCATCGTGCCTCCCTCGACGATGGGCACCCGGCCCCGGGCTGCGATGTCGTCGATCGCAGCCGTCGCGCCCCGGACGTACTGCGCCGCGTTGAAGTTGAGCGAGGGGTCGACGAAATCGATCATGTGGTAGCGGACGCGACCTCGCATCTCGGGGCTCGGTTTGTTGGTCGCGATGTCCAGTCGTTCGTAAACCTGCCGCGAGTCCGCGACGACGATCTCCCCGCCAAGTCGCACGGCGAGCTCGAAGGCGAGCCGCGACTTGCCGATCCCCGTCGGGCCGACGATTACTGGGACTCTGGTCAGTAATTTCGCCGGAAGTGCCGCGTCAGCTCCTGCCACTCGACGAGCAGACGCGTTGGGCGTCCGTGTGGGCAGGTGATCGACTCTTCGGTCGCCTCGAGGTCAGCGAGCAGCCGGCGCTGCTCGGCGATGTCGAGGACGTCGCCGAACTTCACCGCCGAGTGGCAGGCGAGGGCTGCGGCGGCCCTGGCGATCGCCCCGTCGCCGCGGTGCTCGGCGAGCGCGGCAAGCATCTCCTGGATCGCGGCGGTGGCTCGGCCGGCGGGCAGCTCGACCGGGACCGCGATGATGCGCAGGCTGCGCGGCCCGAACTCCTCGAGCTCCAGCCCGAGGCCGGCGAGCTCGTCCCGGTGGTCGGCGGCGGCAGCAATCAGCGCGGGCTCGACATCGACTGCCTGCGGCATGAGCAGCGGCTGGCTGGACCCGCGACCGTTTCGTAGGCGCTCGAGGAGCCGGTTGTAGAGCACGCGCTCGTGCGCGGCGTGCTGGTCGATCAGCACCAGTCCATGCGGGCCTTCGGCAACCAGGTAACCGGGGCCGACCTGGCCGATCGGTCGCAGGACTGTGCTTGTCGCGTGCCCGTTCGGCTCGGCCACCGCAACGAGGGCCGGCGCTTCGTGAACGGTCCGGGGAGGAATCGCCGGTGCTGCGACCGCCGCGAACGTCTCGGTGGGCCGGTAGCGGAACGGGTCACTGCCGTCGAGAGCCGAGCGCACCGCTCGCTGCAGGGCCGCGAAGATGGCGCCCTCGTCGCGGAATCGAACCTCTTTCTTGGCCGGATGCACGTTCACGTCGACCATCTCAGGGTCGATCGCGATATCGATGACCGCGATCGGATGCCGGCCGCGCTCAAGGCGCCCCTGGTAGCACTCCTCCAGCGCGTAGACGAGGGAACGCGCGGCGATCGGCCGGCCATTGACCGCGAGCACCATCCCGTCGCGGCTGCCACGGCTGAGTCGAGGCTGGCTCACCGTCCCGGCGACGAGCGACGTGGACACGATGTCGAGCATCTCGTCGGCGACGGCCGCGCCGTAGACCGAGGCGATCGCCCGTCTGCGGTCGGCGTCGCCGGTCGTGCTGACAGCCGCGCGGCTGTCGACGGTGAGGTGAAAGCGCACCCGCGGGTGCAGCAGGGCGAATGCCGTCACGACGTCTTTGATCGCGGCAACCTCCGTCGCGTCGCTCTTCAGGAATTTCAGGCGGGCCGGCACGTTGGCGAACAGGTCGCGCACCTCGACCGCCACTCCGGGCAGCAGCGGTCCTACGCCTTGCTCCAGAAC
>DASZJK010000212.1:0-4097 GCA_035948155.1 Candidatus Dormiibacterota bacterium | reverse complement strand
AGCTGCCGCTGGGTGTTCTTCGACCGCTCCAAGAACCACTCGAGCTGCTGGTGCAGCATGGAGTCATGCGGCAACCGGGCGAAGGCGCGGCGGTTCAGGCAGAAGCGCGCACTTCCCGCCCAGCGCGCTTCACGCTGAGGCGCGCGCAACTCGCATAGAAACGCCAGAGCCTCCAAACCGCACAGCGGTGATCTCGGCAAGGATGCCCAGCGCGGTCTCCTCGGCACCCCGAGAACCCAGGTCAAGGCCGATCGGACCGTGGATCTCGGCGATGGCGTCGTCGGAAAAACCTTCCCTGCGCAGGGCGGCGAAACGCTTCTCGTTGGTCTTCCGGCTGCCGATCGCGCCGATGTAGCCGGCTTCCTTGCCCACCACCGAGCGCAGCGCGGGCAGGTCGAACTTCGGATCGTGCGTGAGAATGACGATGTAGGTCGAAGGATCGATCGCGATCTTCGACATCGCTTCGTCGGGCCACCCCACGATCAGCTCGTCGGCGTCGGGAAATCTCTCCTTGGTGGCGAATTTTGCGCGGGCGTCGATCACGGTGACGCGGTAGCCCATCTGCTTCGCGAGGCGGTGCAGAGGGATCGCGATGTGGATCGCGCCGATGATCACCAGCTGCGCCGGCCGGCGCAGCGGCTCCATGAAGAAGTTACCGTCACGCTTCGCCAGCTCGGTGCCAGGCGGTAGGCCTCGCGCTGCGTCCGTCTCGCCCGTGACGAGGTTCGTGCGCAGCGTGGCGGCCTCGTTGCGGTTGAGCATCGCGATGAGCTCCTCGTGAGCGGAGTTCAGCGGCTGAATGAAAACCTCGATGTGCCCGCCGCATGCGAGACCGACGTCGAATGCGACGTCGTCGGCGACGCCGAACGCGGCAAGCTTGGGCTCACCGCTCTTCAGGACTTTCTGCGCCTCATCGAACACGGCTCCCTCGATGCATCCGTTGGATACCGAGCCGGCCATCCTGCCCGAGCGGGTGACCAGCATCTTGGAGCCGAGCGGTCGCGGGCTCGAGCCCCACGTCTCGACCACCGTCGCGATGGCAACCTCCTCGCCGTCGCGCGTCCACTGGTTCAGCTCGTCGAGAACTTCTCTCACCGCGACTTCCTCGAATCGAGAGAAGCCAGGAGCGAGCCAAGATCTTCCAGGGCGGCGACGTTGTGCGCCGCGAGGAAGTCGTCGCAGTGCGGGAGGGCCGCGGCCATTCCCCGCGTGAGCGGCTCGTAGCCACGCGATCCGAGGAGCGGGTTGAGCCAGATCAACCGGTGCGACGAACGGCGTAGGTGCACGAGCTCAGCGACGAGGTGCTGCGGATCGCCGCGGTCCCATCCGTCGCTGACGATCAGGACCACCGCGCCGTGGCCCAGCACGCGCCTGGCCCACCGGCGGTTGAAATCGCCGAGCGCGTCGCCGATGCGCGTGCCGCCGCTGAAGTCGTGCACACCCTTGCTCACCGATTCGAGCGCGCGGTCGAGGTCGCGATGCCGGAGGAGTCGTGTGATTCGCGTCAACCGCGTCGAGAACACGAATGCCTCCAGGTCTTCGCGGCGCGCGATGGCGTGGGCGAAGATCATCAGCAGCCGCGAGTACCGCTCCATCGAACCGCTCACGTCGCAGATCAGGACCAGCGGCCGCCTCCGCACCCGCGGCTTGCGGCGAAACAGGGCCATCAGCTCGCCGCTGGACCGGATAGCGCGTCGCGCCGAGCGCCGGAGGTCGATGCTCCCGCTGCGGGACGGCCGCAGGCGCCGCGTTCGCCGCTCCGCAACACGCCATGGCGCCTGCTGGAGGAGGCGCCGCACCTGCTCGGTCTCCTCCCACGTCATGTCCTCGAAGTCCTTGTGACGGAGCAGCTCCTCGGCGCTGTAGCCGCTCGAGCTCGCCGGAAACTCCCTGGGATCCTGCTCGCGGTTCATCTGCGAGGTGTTGAGGCCGAGCGCGCTGGCCCATATCCGTGCGCGCTCGGGCGAAAGGGCAAGAGGACGGCTGCGGCCAGGTATCAGCCCGGCCGACGCGCGCGGGTCCGGCGGTGACCAGAAGATGTCGAACGCCGCCTCGAATGTCACGAGGTCTTCCTTCCGGCTCACGAAGACGGAGCGAAGCGCGTTGCGGAAATCGTCGCGCTTCTTGAGATCGATATGCCCCAGCGCGCGCGTGGCATCGGTCAGGCGTCGGGGTCCCGCCTCGAGCCCCGCGTCGTGAAGCAACCTCGCGAATGCGCCCAGGCGCGGCAGCAGGTCGACCGTACGGGCCTCAGGCACGCTGCGCCTTTTCCACGAGCGAGGGCACCTGCTCCCGTACGCGCTCGAGGTCTTCTTGGTACTTGAGCGCCGCGCCCATCGTCGCGTTGACGAGGTTGGCGTCGATGCGCGTCGCCCCAAGGGCGGCGAGCGAGCGCGCCCAGTCCAGCGTCTCGGCCACACCCGGCACCTTGTAGAGGTCCATCCCGCGCAGGCCTTGCACCAGCGCGGCCACCTCGCGGGCCAGGCCGTCGGCCGCCTCGGGCGCGCGGGCGCGCACGATCTCGACCTCCTTCTCCAGGTCGGGGTAGTCGATCCAGTGATAGAGGCAGCGCCGCTTCAGTGCGTCGTGAACCTCACGCGTGCGGTTGGACGTGATGACCACGAACGGAATCTTCCGCGCCTTGATCGTCCCGATCTCGGGAATCGAGACCTGGAAGTCGGAGAGCAGCTCGAGCAGAAACGCTTCGAACTCCTCGTCCGAGCGGTCGATCTCATCGATCAACAGGACGGGCGGTGTCTCGTCGTCGTTGTCGATCGCGTCGAGCAGCGGCCGGCGCAGAAGAAACTCGGGGCTGAAGATCTCGCGTTCGGCGGCGCGCCGGTCCTCTTCCTCCCCCATCAGGCGGATATGGAGAAGCTGGCGCGGGTAGTTCCACTCGTAAACGGCATGCGCGAGGTCGATGCCCTCATAGCACTGCAGGCGGATGAGGCGGCCGCCGAGCACGTCGGCCATGACCTTCGCGGCCTCGGTCTTCCCCACGCCTGCCTCACCTTCGATGAAGAGCGGCTTCTGCAGCTGCAGAGCGAGAAAGATCGATGTGGCGAGCGCGCGGTCGCCGATGTATCGCCGCTCGCGCAGGCGCCGTTCGATGTCTTCGATCGACGCTACTGCACTCACGGTGACAAAGAGTACGAGGTGGCTCGGGAGTTACACCGAGCCACCTCCGGACCTGTTAGTGGCCTTCTGCCTGCTGGATCGCCCGCTTGGTCAGCACGCGGGCCAGATGCTTCTTGTACTCCGGGCTGGCGCGCAGGTCGCCGGCCGGGTCGAGCCCGTCCGACGCGTGCTGCGACGCCTCCTCCGGCTTGGCGCCCTTTTTCAGCGCATCCTCCACGGCCTTCGCCCTCACCGGGGTTGGACCGACGTTGGTCAGTCCGATCCTCCAGTCGCCGTTCATCTTCTGCGCGGCGACGCCGACGATCGCCCAGTCGAACAGACGGCGGCGGAACTTCACGTACTTGTGCGGCCCGTTGGCCACGGGGAACACGACCTCGGTGACGACCTCATCCGGCCCGAGCGCGGTGGTGAAGAGGTCCTTGAAGAAGTCGCGCGCGGGAATGGTGCGCTGGTTGGTCACGACTTCCGCATCGAGGATGAGGGCGAGCGTCGGGTAGTCGCCGGCTGCGTCGGCGTGCGCGATGACGCCACCCATCGTGCCCATGTTGCGGACCTGGTTGTCGCCGACCTCGCCGGCGATCTCGGCGAGCAGCGGCAGCTTTTCCTTGACCACCGATGAGTTCTGGATGGTCACGTGCCGGGTCAATGCGCCAACGTGCAGCTTGCCGCCGCGCTCGGTGATGTGGTCGAGCTCTTTGATGCCGTTGATGTCTACCAGAGCAGCGGGCTGGGCCAGGCGCAAACGCATCAGCGGGATCAAGCTGTGCCCGCCCGCCAGCACCTTGGCGTCCTCGCCGTACTTGTTCAGGAGCTTCGACGCCTCGTCCACAGAGGAGGCGCGTGCGTACTCGAATGCGGCCGGTATCAATTGCGCGCCTCCTTCATCATCTTCCAGATCTTGTCCGGCGTTGCCGGCATATCGACGTGCTTGATGCCGAGGGGGCTCAGCGCGTCGCAGA
>DASZJK010000211.1:0-3015 GCA_035948155.1 Candidatus Dormiibacterota bacterium | reverse complement strand
TGTCCGACGAGCACCCGCTGCAGCCGATTCGCGTGCAGCTTGCGGTGGACCTCATCAAATCGACCGGGCTGATCGAGTACGCGCACCTGCTGCCGCCACGCGCGGCGACCGACGAAGAGCTCGAGCTGGTCCACTCACCCGGGTACGTCCAGCTGGTGCGTGAGCTCAGCGACCCCGTGCTGCGCCGCAAGGTTCCCTTCGAGGTCATCGACGCGGCCGGCTACGCGTCCGCCGACAACCCGATCTCCGACGCGCTGCACGAAGGCACCGCGCTGGTCGCCGGGGCAAGCCTGGTCGCCGCGGAAGCCATCCAGGGCGGAGGGTTTGTCCACGCGTTCAGCCCGTCGGGCGGCCTCCACCACGCGCACCGCGACCGCGCCTCCGGATTCTGCACGTACAACGACGCCGCGATCGCCTGCCAGTGGTTGAAGCGGCGCGGCCATCGCGTCGCCTACGTCGATGTCGACGTGCACCACGGCGATGGGGTGGAGGACATCTTCAAGAGCGATCCCGACGTGTTGACCATCAGCCTCCACGAGTCGGGCCACTGGCTGTTTCCGGGAACGGGATTTCCGGAGGACAGCGGCGTCGGTCCAGGCAAGGGGTTCAAGGCCAACATGCCGTTCGTCCCGTACACCTGGGACGAGCCCTGGCTCCTTGCCTTCGACAAGCTCGTCCCCGCGCTCCTGCGTCGGTTCAAGCCAACGGTCCTCGTGACGCAGGACGGCTGCGACACCCACCACCTCGACCCGCTCGCTCACCTCGCAGCCACGACGCGGATCTGGCCGAGGGTCGGAGCGACATTCCACGAGCTCGCGCATGAGCTGTGCGAGGGGCGGTGGCTGGCGCTCGGGGGCGGCGGTTACGCGATCCGCGAGGTCGTGCCGCGCGCGTGGACACTGCTGTTCGCGGAGATGGTCGAACACCCCGAGCTGGCGGCGGAGATCAACGACCCGGCGACGGTCGTGCCTGGGCCCGAGGCGCAGGAACGGGTCTGGGCCGCCCTGCAAAAAGACCTGGCTCGGTTGGGCCAGGTCCACGGGATCGACCTTTAGCCCGAGTACGTCCTCAAGCAGCGGGTGCAGACCTTGGCCCTGAACGTGCGCCCGCCGACCGTCACGCGTCCCATCTGCAGGTTAGGCTCGAACCTCCGGTTGACCCGGTTCTTCGCGTGACTGACGTGATGTCCGAACTGCGGCTTCTTGCCGCAGATTTCACACTCTTTGGCCACGGGGCACCTTCCTGCTTGGAGTAAGCGAGCCGGCACCGAACGGGTGCTCGACGCGGACGTGAATTGTACCATGGGCCTGGAATGGCCTCGAAAACCACGACGTCCACAGCGCTCATCCAGTCCAAGCAGTGGGGCCGCATCGAAGTCTTCCCCTCGGCGGTCGCGGCCATCGCCGGCCACGCGGCCACGCGCTGCTACGGCATCAGCGGCATGGCGGGTCGGGGGCTGCGTGACGGCTTCGCCGAGCTACTCCGCCGCGAGAACGTCGACAAGGGGGTCGACGTCGTCCAGTCCGATGAAGGTCTCCTGATCGACGTCTACGTCATCGTCCAGTACGGCATACGGATCTCCGAGGTCGCTCACAACCTCCAGGAAACGGTCAAGTTCGAGGTCGAGCGCTCGGTCAACGTGCCGGTGGTCAAGGTCAACGTCAACGTCCAGGGCGTTCGCGAAGAGCGCCGCTGATGGTGTCGGCAGCAAGGGCCACGGGTGTGGACGGGCCGCTTTTCAAACGGGCTCTGCTGGGCAGCCTCAGCTGGCTCGCCGCCAACCACGAAGAGGTCAACCGGCTCAACGTTTTTCCGGTCCCCGACGGCGACACCGGAACGAACATGCTGCTCACGCTGCAGTCAGCGGTCGAGGACGTCAGGGAGTCGAACGCCGCAGAGGTCAGCAAGATCGCCAAGCTCGCCTCACACGGCAGCCTGATGGGCGCGCGCGGCAACTCCGGAGTGATCCTCTCCCAGATCTTTCGCGGCTTCGCTCGCGCCGTGGAGGGTAAGACCTCACTCACTCCGGCGGAGCTTGCGGCCGCGTTGGAGGAGGCGGCCAACGCCGCCTACCGCGCGGTCAACAAGCCGACCGAGGGCACGATCCTGACCGTCGCGCGCGAGGCAGGCCGCGCGGCGGCGACGGCCGCGAGCGGTCCCGACGCCACAGTGCCCCGCGTCATCGCCGCTGCAGCGGCGGGGGCGCGTTCCGCCGTCCTCAAGACGCCGAGCCAGCTCCAGATCCTTCGCGACGCGGGCGTCGTGGACGCCGGTGGCTTCGGGCTCGAGCTCATCCTCGAGGGCATGCTCAAGAGCGTCGAGGAATCGGACTCCACGATCGCCGCGCTGTCTGAGACCAGGAAGCCGGCGATCCCGGCCGCCCAGGTCGCGCTCGACTTGCCGGAGGGCGGCTGGGGCTACTGCACCGAGTTTCTCATCGAGGGCAACAACCTCGACACGGAGCTGATAAGAAGCCAGATCGAGTCGCTGGGCAACTCCGTGCTGGTCGTCGGCGAGCCCGAGCTCGTGAAGGTCCACGTGCACACCGACGACCCGACCAGGGTCATCAACCTGGCGGGTGGCTACGGCAAGCTCATGAAGCTCAACGTCGGCGACATGTCGACGCAGCACCGCCGAATCCTCGACAGCGAGGGCGCGGCGGGCGCGGCCAGGGCGTCCCGGGCAAACGGCGTCGGACTCGTCGCCGTCGTCGCGGGGCGCGGGCTGGTCGACATCTTTCGCGGCCTCGGGGTCGACGCGATCATCGAGGGCGGCCAGACGATGAACCCGAGCACCCAGGACATGCTCACCGCGATCGAGTCCGTGCCCTACGACGAGGTGATCCTGCTTCCCAACAACGGCAACGTGATCGCTGCGGCCAAGCAGGTGATCGGCCTGACCAAGAAGAAGGTGCACGTGGTCGAGACGCACAGCGTGCCGCAGGGAGTCTCGGCCGTAGTCGCGTTCCGGCCCGAGCGTCCCGGCGATGAAAACTTGAAAGCGATGAGGGCGGAA
>DASZJK010000210.1:0-1558 GCA_035948155.1 Candidatus Dormiibacterota bacterium | reverse complement strand
GAGGAGCCCTGACGGGAGCGAGCATGGCGCGAGGGCTCCTCGAGCTCGTGCTCGAGGTCAGCGACCTGTCGCGTTCGCTCGAGTTTTATCGCGACCTGCTTGGGCTCGCGGTTGTGGTCGAATGGCCCGCCCCTCGTGAGGCCGTTTGGCTCGATATTGGTCGCAACGCGGTGCTGGGCCTGTGGCCCCCTTCTTCGGGCGGCCCCGGCGTCGGAATCGCCGGTGCGCGCGGCGGCTCGCACGTCCATTTCGCGATATACGCGTCGCGCGGCAGCATTGCGGATCTGAGGGCACGGCTGCAGGCTGCGAATCATGCGGTCGAGGGACCGGTCGCATTCGACCGCGGCAATCAATCGCTCTTCGTCACGGATCCCGATGGCAACGTGGTCGAGTTGGGCGACTGGTCTGTGGACTGGGCCGGCGAACCGGTCGGGCGCTAGGCACGCCGGAGGCGGTGACGCCGCAGGGGCGCTCCCCCGCTCCCGCTGGTTGACCACCGGCGCAAGATGAAAGTCGTGCCGAGCAAACACGATGTCCTGGAAGCGATCCCCGACGCCGTGGTGGTCACGGACAAGCAGGGCAACATCGTGTTCGTCAACCGCGCGGCCGAAGCGATGACTGGGTACGACCGCAGGGCGCTGGTAGGCCAGGCGGTGGAGACCCTGGTCCCGGAGAGATGGCGGGGCATCCACGTGCGCCACCGCCGCAGCTTCTACACCCGCGGGGCGCCCCGGCTGATGGGCGACGGCACCAAGAACTTCAGCCTGCGCCGCAAGGACGGCGCGATCGTCCCCGTCGAGATCTCCCTCGGCCCGGTCGGCGCGGACACGGTGGCCGTCGTCCGCGACGTCACGGAGCGACGCCGCATGGAGGCGGCCCTCGAGCACCGCGCCCTCCACGACCCACTGACCGACCTCGCGAACCGGTCGCTGTTCTTCGATCGCCTCCGCCAGGCGATCCACGCCGCGCGGCGGGACGGCTCGCAGGTGGCACTCGTGATGCTCGACCTCGATGGGTTCAAGGCCATCAACGACACGCGCGGCCACGCGACCGGCGATGCGGTGCTCACGGAGTTCGCCAGCCGCATGCGCCTCGGCCTCCGTGCCACCGACAGCGCGGCTCGCCTCGGAGGTGATGAGTTCGCGTGGATCCTGCCGAGGGTGAGCAGCCGCCGCTCCGTCGAGGCGATGGTGCGGAAGCGCCTGGCGGTCGCGCAGGAGCCGGTCAGCCTCGGCGGGCAGACGATCGAGGTCGGCGTTTCAGCCGGAATCGCGATGTACCCGGACGACGGACAGGACACCGACACGCTGATGCGGCGCGCAGACCGCGCGATGTACACGGTCAAGCGCCGGCATCACGTCCCCGCGCGCGAGAGCGAGCCAACGCTAACCTGACCCTTCGATTTGGGTCCAGTTGCGGTTATTGCCGCGCTCGAGCAGGAGGCGCATGCCCTCGTCGGCCGCCTTCCCCGATCCGGAACGATCGGACCGCGGATATCGTGCTGGGAGGGCGACGGCATGGTGGTGGCGGTCGGTGGCATCGGCAAGGTGTCGGCGGC
>DASZJK010000209.1:0-5733 GCA_035948155.1 Candidatus Dormiibacterota bacterium | reverse complement strand
GCGCCGGCGTCGAGCATCGGTCGCACGTAGCCCTCGACCAGGCGTCGCAGCTCGGGTCCGTCGACGTCGGCCTGCTCGATGTGCTCGACGAGGCCGGGCACAGGCTGGACGATCACCTTCACGTCGCTGCCGAAACGGTCGAGCAGAGACGCGAGGCGGTCGGACTCGCTCACCGCCGCGGGGACGATCGCGCCCACGACGCCTGACCTGGTCGCGCTGACGGCCGGCTTGATGCCCGGCTCGATGCCGACGACCGGAATCGACAGCGAGGCGCGTAGTGCTTCGGCCGAGCCCGCCGTGCCTGTGTTCGAGCCGATCACGATCGCCTTGACTCCCTGCCCGACCAGAAATCGGGCGATCTCGAGAGCGCGCCGTCGCACGAAGCCGGGCGGCTTGTCACCCCACGGTGCGTTGGCGGAATCGGCGACGTAGAAGATCGATTCGGCGGGTAGCGCCGCGTGGATCTCGCGGAGCACCGAAAGGCCACCGACGCCGGAGTCGAAGATGCCGATGGGCGCGGCGTTCACACCGGAAGGCTAGACCAGGCCCCTGTCGGGTCGCCCTCGGCCAGGGCGGCGACGAGTGCGTGATAGTCGCGACTAACGCGCCAGTTGGACCACGAGAGTGCGTGATAGTCGCGACTAACCGCTATCTGGCGTCGCGGGCTTGTTGGAGATCGCGAGCACGCCGCTTCTGCTCGCCGGAATTGTGTTCGCGATCGGCTTCCGAAGGCTCGCGGTCGTGGGGCGCCGCCGACCCCTAGACTGAGAACCGATTTTGGGGGAAACCGATCGCGTCGGGATCACACCGAAGAGCTGGAGGGCCGAGCTTCACCACGGTGTGCTGCACCTGGGGAAGCGCTGGTACGTCGTGAGCGCGGAGATCGACGAGCACGGCCGCGCCGAAGGTGTTCGGCTCGACGGTCCGTACTCCGACCGCGAGTCGGCCGAGTCTCGCGCGGGCTCCCTGAAGCCCTGACGCGATGCGCGTCGCCGCGATTTGCGACATCCACGGCAACCTGCCCGCCCTCGAAGCGGTGCTCGCCGAGGTCGGGCGCGAGAAGCCCGAGCTGATGGTGTTCTGCGGCGACGTCGCGTCTGGGCCGATGCCGGCGGAGACGATCGATCTCCTGCTGACGCTGCGGGGCGCGCGGTTCGTGCGCGGTAACGCCGACCGCGGACTCATCGAAGAGTTCGACGGCAAGCCCGCCGGCGACATGCCGGGCCCGTTCGCGGACTGGTGCGCGATGCAGATCACGCGGCGACATCGCGATTTCCTCGCCTCATTCGAGGACAGCGTGGTCATCGACGGCGTCGACGGCCTCGGTCGCGTGTTGTTCTGCCACGCAACGCCGCGCAACGACACCGACGTGTTCACGGTCGAATCGCCCGTGGAGCGGGTGCGGGCGCTGCTCGCGGGTGTCGACGCCGACGTCGTCGTCTGTGGCCACACCCATATGCAGTTCGACCGCATGGTCGATCGCATCCGTGTGGTCAACGCGGGCAGCGTCGGCATGCCTTACGGACACCCTGGCGCGTACTGGGCGATGCTCGGTCCGGACGTCGACCTGCGGCGGACCGACTACGACCGCGAGGCGGCCGCCAAGCGCATCCGGGCCAGCGACTGGAACCAGGCCGAGGAGTTCGCCTCGGGCAACGTGCTGAGCGCGCCGCCAGTCGAGCAGGCGATGGACTTGATGCGCAAGATGGAGGCCAGGCAGACCGCCACCGCGTAGCGTCGTTTGCGGGCGGGGCCGAGCCGCGTGTTCGGAACCGTTCAAGATTGTGGAATGACGCGCTACAGCCCGCTGCTGTCCATCTTTGTCCTCGCCCCGCGGCTGCGTCGCGCATCGAAGCGCGCCGTGAGCATCTTTCTCCCAGCGCGCTCAGAGGGCTACGACGCTCGCTTCTACGACATCGAGTTCCGCGACCTGCTGCATCGCTACACGACCAGGCTGGCGCCGAGGGACCGCGAGCTCATGGAGTACGAGATGCGCAGGCTGCGCCATCACGTGGCGGTGGTACGCCCCGCGGGTTGCCCGGCGTTCGCTGGATTCGCCGACGAGCCGAATGGCGTCCTGGAGCTGGTCAAGCTGCGGGACGAGACGGACGAGCGGCTGGAGGTGGGGGAGCTGCTCCTGGCGCCGGTGTTGCGCCAGCTCGAGCACTACCCGCCGGCGCTGATCGCGGTCGTCGACAAGGAGCACGCGCGAACCTTCGGCGCAATCCTCGAGGACATCATTCCACTCGAGCAGGTAAACGGCACGGAGGTACGGCACACCAGGGCGGGTGGCACATCGGCGTCGAGCAACCAGCGCAAAGCCGACAACCGGACGAAGGCGAACCTCGAGATTGCCATCAAAACGGTCGAGCGCGAGATGAACTCGGGCGCGTACATGGCCCTCTACGTCGCGGGCCCGGCCGAGGCCCGCACCACTTTCGAGCGCATGCTGCCCGAGCGGCTGAAGAAGATGGTGGCCGGGCACCTGAGCGCTTCGCTCGACTCAGCCTTGCTCAAGCGAGAGCTGCGCGAAAAGTTCGTCGCCGCGGAAAAGCCCTAGCGTCGCGGGCGCAGCACTAGCTGCGTCTGCGTGACTTTCGCGATCAGCTTGCCGGCATCGTCGTGCACAGCCGTTTCCACGACGATGGTCGTGCCTCCGCGATGCAGCGGCGTCGCGGTGGCCGTGACCCGGCCCTTGCGCACCACCCCGAGGAAGTTGGTCTTGGACTCGATCGTGGAGGTTCCCGCTGCGTCCGTGGGCAGATTGAGGTATGCGCAAGCACCACCGGCGGAGTCCGCCAACGCCATGATCGCGCCGCCGTGCAGGATCCCGCCCGCGGTGCACAGCGATGGCGCCCACTCGAGGGACAGGACCACACGCCCCGGCGTGTATTCGTCGCTGCGTATGCCCAGCGTCGAGGCAAGCGGCATCAACTCGTTGAAGCGTTCTATGTTGGGAAGTACACCATGAACCAGACAGACCGGATCGCAGAGCTGAAGCGGCTGGGCCAAAGCGTCTGGCTCGACCAGATCGACCGCGCGATGATCCGCAGCGGCCGTCTCGAGCGCTTCCGCGACATCGGGGTCAGCGGCATCACCGCCAACCCGACGATCTTCGCCAAGGCGCTGGAGAGCTCCGACGCTTACGCCGGCGACATCGCTATGCGCCTCGACGGCGGCCAGGACGCGGAGTCGATCGTCTGGGACCTTCTGATCGAAGACGTCCAGTCGGCGGCCGACATCTTCCGGCCAGTGTTCGAGCGCGAGCGCGGGCACGACGGCCTTGTCAGCATCGAGGTCTCGCCCGAGATCGCCGGCGACACCGACAAGACGATCGCCGCGGCGCGCGACCTGCGCCAGAGGGTCGCGCGGCCGAACGTGATGGTGAAGATTCCAGCTACGCCCTCCGGGCTGCCGGCGATCGAGGCGATGATCGCCGAGGGCGCCAACATCAACGTCACACTGATCTTCGCTGTCGAGCGCTACGTCAAGGTCCTCGACGCCTTTCTCTCCGGACTCGAGCGTCTGCGCGCGACTGGCGGAGACCTGACCCGAGTCCAGAGCGTCGCCAGCTTCTTCGTGAGCCGCGTCGACACGAAGGTGGACGAGCGCTTGAACAAGAAGATCGCGGTAGCCGACGGGCCGAGGAAGGCCCAGCTCCAGAAGCTGCTCGGCAAGGCGGCGATCGCCAACTCGAAGCTCGCTTACGAGATGTTCAGCCAGCTCCACTTAGGAGCCCGCTGGGACCGCCTGCGGGATGGCGGGGCGTCGGTGCAGCGCTGCCTCTGGGCGAGCACGTCGACCAAGAACCCGAGCTACCGCGACACGATGTACGTCGAGGAGCTCATAGGGCCGGCGACCGTGAACACGATGCCGGTCTCCACGCTCGAGGCGTTCATGGACCACGGACGGGTCGCGCTCACGCTGCAGCAGAACGTCGAGGGTGCCCGCCACGTGCTCGACGAGCTCGGGGCGAACGGCATCGACCTTGCGGCGATCACGCAGGAGCTCGAAGACGAGGGCGTCGCGGGCTTCGCCAGGTCGTTCCGGGAATCGATCGACCATCTGAGCAAGGTTCGATCGCCCCGCTAGTCTGAGCGCCGAGATCCTTGGATCGCCGCATGGATAAATCACCCGCGATCGAAGCGCGCCAGCTGCGCAAGACGTACCTGAGCACGCGCGGTGTCTTCCGCAGGGAGAAGGTCGAACGCGCCGCGATCCAGGGCGTCGACCTCTCCATCCAGAGGGGTGAGCTGTTCGGCCTTCTCGGGCCGAACGGTGCGGGCAAGACGACGATCGTGAAGATCTTTACGACGCTGCTGCTGCCGACGTCCGGCACAGCGCGAGTTCTCGGGCTTGATGCGGTCAAGGACCAGTGGGCGCTGCGCAGGCGCATCGGATTCGTCTTCGGCGGCGACCGAGGACTGTACTGGCGGCTCTCTGGCCTGGACAACCTCCGCTACTTCGCCGACCTGTATCGCGTCCCGCCCGAGGTCTCGCGGCGCAGGATCCCCGAGCTCCTGGAACGACTCGGATTGAAAGGAAGGGAGCGCGACCGCGTCGAGCTCTACTCACGCGGCATGAAGCAGCGCCTGCACCTGGCCCGCGGCCTGCTCAACGACCCCGAGGTCCTGTTCCTGGACGAACCGACCATCGGCCTCGACCCGGTCGGGGCGCGGGAGCTGCGCACCATCGTGCGCGAGCTCGCGGACGCCGGCAAGACAATCTTCCTGACGACGCATTACATGTTCGAGGCGGACGCGGTGTGCGATCGCATCGCCGTGATCCGCGACGGGGGGATCGTCGCCGAGGGAACGCCGGACAGCATCAAGGACCTGGTGAAGGACCAGGGCGTGGTCGAGTTCGAGGTCTCCGGAATGCCACCCGAAAGCATCGCGGGGTTGCGAGCGCTGCCCGGCGTCCGCTCGGTCGCGGTCGTCGAGCACGACCTCGCCCAGCTTGTGACCGTGCAGTGCAGCCGGCCAGGCGACGTGATGACTCAGCTGAGCGGGATCCTCGACGGCATCCCGCTCAAGAAGGTCAGCTCGCGCGAGCCGACGCTGGAAGATGCATACGTGCAGCTGATCGGAGAGTCATCGTGAGGTCGCTCGTGCGCGCGGCGTGGAGCGCGTTCTCGGTCAGCGTTCGCCTGCGAGTCGTCAGCCCGTGGGCGTACCTCAACTGGTTCGTCTTCCCGCTGCTGTTCGCGGCCGTCGGCCTTTACGTCCTCAGCCGTCCCGGCGCTTCCGGCTCACACCTCGTCTATGGGCTGCTCGGCGGCGGCCTCATCGGATACTGGTCGGTGGCCTACATCGACGGCGGAAACGGGATCCAGGTCGAGCGCTGGAACGGGACGCTGGAGCAGATCTTTGGCACGCCGACGCCGCTGTTCGTGATCGTGCTGGGCAAGGTCTGCGGTGGGATGCTGTTCGGCCTGCTCGCGTTCATTCCGACCGCCGCGCTCGCGTACTTCGGGTTTCATGCCGTCCTCCCCAACCTCGACGCATGGCGGTTTGTCATCTCGCTCGGCGTGCTGACCTTCACGTTCTTCTGCATCGCCCTCACGCTGACCCCACTTTTCGCCCTGTGGCGCTGGGCGTTCAGCATGATCAACGGCTTCGAGCTCGGGGTCTACGTGCTGTGCGGATTCATGTTCCCGATCGCCGTTCTGACGCCGTGGCTGCAGGGTCTTGGGGCCGTCCTGGCGCCAACGTGGGCGGTCCGAGCCCTCTA
>DASZJK010000208.1:0-1914 GCA_035948155.1 Candidatus Dormiibacterota bacterium | reverse complement strand
GACCTCGGCCAGTCCGTCGTACCTTCCGCCTCCGCCGAGAGCGTCCTGCTGTCCGGTCGCGCCGCCCGGATAGAACTCGAAAACCGTGCGGGTGTAATAGTCGAGGCCGCGGACCAGGTAAGGGTTGAGCTGATGCTCGATTCCCGCCGCCTCCAGCAGCCGGAGCACGGCCGACCAGTGCGCGGCGCACTCGGGACACAGCTGGTCCGTTAGCTTCGGTGCACCTGCCTTCAAGGCTTGCTCCTGCGGCACCTTCGAGTCGAGCAGGCGCAGGGGATTGCGCTCGAGACGCAGCTGCGAGTCACCGCCAAGCTGAGACTTCAGCGGCCGGTAGTACTCCTTGAGGCGCTCGAGGTACGCGGGCCGGCACCTGGCGTCGCCGATGCTGTTGACCTCGAGTCGTAGGTCGGTGATGCCGACCTCCCCGAGCCAGCCCGCGGCCAGCTCGATCACCTCGGCGTCGAGACCCGGCGCCGCACCGCCAATGGCTTCGACGTTGAACTGATAGAACTGCCGGTAGCGTCCCTTCTGCGGGCGGTCGTAACGGAACATAGGACCGATCAGATAAAGACGCGAGGGCTGTGGCCCCTGGTTGAGGCCGCCTTCGAAATAGGCGCGAACCACGCCCGCCGTTGCCTCGGGTCGCAACGCGAGGTTGCGGCCCCCGCGGTCGTCGAACCGGTAGAGCTCCTTCGCCACCGCGTCGGCGTCCTCACCTGCGCGCTCGATCAGCTCCGCATGCTCGAGGACCGGCGTCACGATCTCTTCGTAGCCGAACCGGTGGGCGACGTCGCGGGCCGCCTGCTCAGCGGCCCGCCAGAGCGGAAGCTCCGACGGGAGCAGGTCGCGGACTCCGCGGACAGCTTTGACGGGCTCGGAGCGCATTGAGTTTCCGATTGTAAGAATCGCCCGCTCCGCAGTTAAACTCTCGCGCCGGTGGCCACGGCTTACGTCCAGGTGATCTCCCTCGTCCTCGCCGGGCTCGCGCTGCTGATGGGCGCCTACCTCCTGATCATCGGCAAGCGCCCGTGGCGCGGCGGCGACACCGCATCGGTCGCTCCGCGCGTGCGCCTGCTCGGATTCAGCTACATCCTCGTCTTCGGCGCGGCCATGATCCAGATCATCGCCCAGCCGGCCGGCGTCGAGGCCGAGGCGCTCGGCGGATTCATGGTGCTCGGCGGGGTGATCGTCATCATCGTCGTCTACCTCGAGGCTCGCGCCGGACGCTTGGCGACGCGCGAGGACCGTCTGGACAGCCGGCTCCGGAGCTAGACCCTAGAGCCCGTTCCTTTCCCGGTTCGTCCGGTAGCCCTCGGCGGCCTTGAACGCCTCGCTCAGGTCTTCCAGCCGGACCGGCTTGCTCATGTAGTCGTCGAAGCCGGCGCGCAGGCAGCGCTCCTGGTCGCCCGGCCCGGCCATGGCGGTGAGCGCGATCAAGCGCGGCCGGTTGCCCCGCGGCCAGCGCCGGCAGATCGCCTCGGCGGCGGCGAGCCCGTCCATCTCAGGCATCAGGACGTCCATGAGCACCGCGTCGTAGGGCTGCTGCGCCACCGCCGCGACGGCCTCCCGCCCCGTCGACACGACGTCGACCGAGTGCCCGAGCTTTCCGACCAGCCTCTTCAGCAGGTTCTGGTTCAGGGCGTTGTCGTCGGCGATCAGAACGCGCAGAGCTCCCGGCTCCACCGCCTTCGCTTCCAGCGGCTGGGCGCCGCGGCCGCCGACCTGGATCATGACGTCGTGCAGCGTGCGCGCGGGCACCGGCTTGGTCAGCGTGGCCTGGATGACGCCGCTGTCCGCGGCCTCGGTCTCAGACGGGCCGGGCGGAAACGATGAGATCAGCACGATCGGCATCTGGTCCGCCCGACGCATCGCCCGCAGCGACTGCGAGATCTCGAGGCCGTCTATCTCGGGCGG
>DASZJK010000207.1:0-5723 GCA_035948155.1 Candidatus Dormiibacterota bacterium | reverse complement strand
AGGACAACGTCGGCGCGCGAGCTGATCACGACCGGCACTGGCGAGGCCGCGACCAGCCTGGCAGCTTCACGCTCCAGCTCGGCCACGCTCAGCCGCGGCGCGCGGAGCTGGAGGACGGTCGCTCTCGAAGCCGCATGCAGGCCTGCCTCGACGCTTGACACGACAGCCATCGCAACCGGTTCGACTAGTTGGGTCGCGAAATGCCCCCGGTCGGTGAGCTCGGACGGGCCTCGCGCTGCGTGGCGATGCGCCCGGCGAGGTACGCCTTCCGACCGGCCTCTACTCCCAGCCTGATCGCCTCCGCCATGAGGGGCGGGTTCTTGGCCAACGCAACGGCGGTGTTGACGAGCACGGCGTCCGCGCCCAGCTCCATCGCCAGGGCTGCGTCGGACGGCGCTCCGATTCCGGCATCGACCACAACCGGGACTCTCGCCTGCTCGACGATGATGCGGATCTGCTCCAGCGTCTGCAAACCTTGGCCCGATCCGATCGCCGAACCAAGCGGCATGACGGTGACCGTGCCGACCTCCTGCAGCTTGCGGGCAAGAACTGGGTCCGCGTTGATGTACGGCAGCACCTTGAAACCTTCGTCCACGAGCACGCGGGCCGCCTTCAGCGTCTCTTCGGGGTCCGGAAACAGGTAGCGCGGATCCGGCATGATCTCCAGCTTGATCCAGTCGGACAAACCCATCGAACGCGCCAGGCGCGCGATGCGGATTGCCTCGTCCGCCGTCTTGCATCCCGCGGTGTTGGGAAGCGCCCGATAGCGCGACCAGTCGATCGTGTCGAAGATCGTTCGTTGCTTGGGTGCGTCGAGCTCGACACGTCTCAGAGTGACGGTCACCACCTCGCATCCGGATGCTTCGAGCGCGGCGACCTGCTGCTCTTCAGAGGAGTACTTGCCCGTCCCCAGAAAGAGGCGCGAGCGCAGCTCCACGCCCGCGACGACGAGGGGGTCCGCGTGTGCCAGCGTTAGGGCGCCCTGCGCGCGCCTGGCGGTCGCCACGCGACCAAGCTTACGGAATCCGGGTTACAGGTCCTGCTGCAGCAGCAGCGTCTTGTCGCGGCCGTACGTCAATCGCTTGACCGCATCCTGCACGGGCAGCCACAGCAACCTGTCGACCTCGATGCCCGGCTTGAACCGCCCACCGCGCACCTCCATCACCCAGTAGCACGCGACCTTGTCGCGGCCGCGCCGGTCCACGTACGCGGTACAGCCGAGCGGCCGCCCAAGCTCGCAGCGCAAGCCTGTCTCTTCACGCACCTCGCGCAGCGCGCAGTCCTCGGGTGACTCATCGGGCTCGACCTTGCCTTTGGGGAGCGTCCAATCGTCGTACTCGGGCCGGTGGACGACGGCGATCTCGGTCTCGCCGGACCTCGACCTGCGCACCACGACACCGCCCGCCGCTCTGATCACATTCACTTCCGCTACTTCAAGGATTCTTGTTGCCACCGGTGCTCCTTCGTCAGGTAATACGTTTGGTGAGGCGGGATCCCTGCGCGGCGGTAACCGACGTCGTTGTGAGTTTAACCGCGAATCACCGCATGGTCGAGGTCCTTGACGAGCGCGGCCACACGTGACTCGATGTCATCGCGGATTGCTCTCACCTCGTCGATCGGCAGATCGTTAGGGTCGCGAAGATCCCAGTCGATGTACTTCTTGCCAGGAATCACAGGGCACGCGTCGCCGCATCCCATCGTGATGACGATGTCGGCCCACTGCGTGAGGTCGTTCGTGAGCCGTTGCGGCGTGCGCATGCTCAGGTCGATGCCCACCTCGCGCATCACGGCCACGACACTGGCGTGGATCCGACCCGCGGGCTCGGTGCCGGCCGACCGGGCCTCGTGGCGGAAGCCCGCGCGACGCTCGAACAGGGCCTGGCTCATCTGTGATCTTCCGGCGTTGTGCAGACAAACGAAGAGGACCCGCGACACCCGACGACTAGAGCGACCTCGCGAGCGCGATCTGGCGGCGAAGCACCCAGCGGCTGACGAGGTTGACGGCGAGCACGAGCACGATGAGCACCAGAGCAGCGCCCCAGGCCTGCGCCTGTAGCGACTTGTACGGAAGCAGCGCGTACCGGAACACGGTGAGGGGCAGGGCCTGCATCGCCTGGTTGGGGTTGAAGACAAGGATGTGCTGCCCGAAGGCAGTGAAGAGCAGCGGCGCCGTCTCGCCGCCTGCGCGCGCAACCGCGAGCAGCGCGCCGGTGATCACACCCGGCGCCGCCGCGGGAAGGATCAGCTGCAGCGAGACCCGCCAGCGCGCCAGGCCGAGCGCGAGGCCCGATTCGCGCAGGCCGTTTGGAATCAGAGACACCGCGCCCTCGGTCGTCCGCGCCACGATCGGCAGCATCAGGATCGCCAGCGCCACCGCACCGGAGAAGCCGGAGAAGTGGTGGAAGGGCACCACCAGGAACGCGTAGACGAACAGACCGATCGCGATCGACGGCGTGCCCACCAGCACGTCGCACGCAAGCCGGACCCACGCCGACCAGCGCGTGATGTTGTACTCGGCGAGGAAAACGCCTGCGAGGATGCCGACCGGGACCGCCATCAGTGAGGCGAGTCCGACCATGATCGCCGTGCCCACGATGGCGTGGCCGACGCCGGCGTTCGACACCGCCGGGCACTTCGGCTCGCACGGCGGCAGCTCCGAATTGAAGAAGAATTGGGGGTGGATCACCGAGGGTAGCCCTTTGGCGACCGTGAACCACAGCACCAAGGCAAGCGGGATGAGGGCCAGGACGGTGAGCACGTACATGACGGCGAGCGAGGCCTGGCTCGTGAAGTAACGCCGGTTCGTGCGGTTCACGCGGCCAGGCTGGCCTCGCGCGAAGTGGACTGGACGAGCAGCAGGGCGAAAATGTTGATGACGAGCGTGACCAGGATGAGGATCACGCCCAGCTCGACCAGCGCCGCCGGATAGATCGGTCCGGTCGCTTCGGAAAACTCGTTGGCGATGACCGCCGACAGCGTGTAGGCGGGCGAAAAAATCGAGTGCGGGATGACGTAGGCGTTGCCGATCACCATCGTCACGGCGATCGTCTCGCCGAGGGCGCGGCCAAGCGCGAGGATCGTTGCTCCGAAGATCCCGGCTCGCGCGGAAGGAAGAATGACCTTCCACGTGGTCTCCCACCAGGTCGCGCCCAGGGCGATGGCATTTTCCTTCAGGCCACGCGGCACGGCGCGAATGACGTCGCGCGAGATTGCGGTGAGAGTCGGGAGGATCATCACCGCGAGCACGAGGGCCGCGCTGAAGAGTCCGCGGGGCGCGGGGTCGCTCACCAACCCGACGCTGGGCAGATGCGCCGAAGCCGGAACCTCGATGTGCTCGTAGGCCCACGGCGCCAGCACATAGAGGGCCCAGATTCCGTAGACGACGCTCGGGATTGCCGCGAGCAGCTCGATGCCGATGCCGATGACACCGCGGATCCTCGTTTGCCCCGGCTCGACCAGGATTACAGCGACCGCGACGCCGACCGGCAGCGCGAGCGCCAGGGCCATGAGCGAGGTCGCGACGGTCCCAAAGATCCCGGGGAGGGCACCGAACTCGTTGGTGACAGGATTCCAGACCGTTCCGACCACGAAGTGGAGACCGAACTGCTGGATCGCCGGCCTGGCCTGCTGCAGAAGCGTAAGCGTGATGAGGACGAGGGCGGCCGGCACCATGCTGGCGACCACGCCGATAACCGCCCTGAACCCGTCGAAGGGCCTTCGGGTTACAGGTAAGGCCTGCGCGGCCCGGACTGCGGTCGCCATCGACTCAGGCGGTGCCCGCTTGCTGCCGGTCGAGGCGGTAGCCGATGCCGCGGACGGTCACGATCTCGAACGGCGCCACGCCGGCGAACTTCTCGCGCAACCAGCGCACGTGCACGTCCACCGTCTTGCGGTCGCCCGAGAACTCGTGGCCCCACACGTTCTCGAGCAGCGTGTCGCGCGTGTGCACGCGACCGGGATGGGCGAGCAGGTAGGAGAGCAGGTCGAACTCGCGAGCTGTGAGCTTGACGTCGCGGTCGTTCATCACGACCCTACGCGCGGCGCGGTCCATCGTGAAGTCGCCGAGCACGTCGCGCTCGGGCACTGCTTTCGGCTCGTTGGCATCGGGCGAAGCCCGGCGCATGACAGCGTTGACCCGCGCAAGGACCTCGCGTACCGAGAACGGCTTGGTGATGTAGTCGTCCGCGCCGAGCTCGAGACCGACGATCTTGTCGACCTCGGCGTCTTTGGCGGTAATCATGATGATCGGCACGCGGCTCGATTTGCGAAGCGCGCGGCAGAAGTCGAAACCGCTCATCCCGGGAAGCATCAGGTCGAGCAGGATGAGGTCGGGGCGCGCGGTACGCGCGGTGCGGAGGCCCGTGGCCCCATCGCTCGCCTCGTGCACGGAGAAGCCCGCGCTGACGAGGTTGTACTTCAACATCTCCCTGATGCCCTCGTCGTCCTCGACGACGAGGACGCGGCCCGCGTTGCCGTTGGTGGCGGCGCGGGTCATCCCAGCTCCACCACCTGTCCGGACTCGAGGAACACGATGTCCTCGGCCACATTGGTGACGCGGTCGGAGATGCGCTCGAGGTTGTGGGCCACGAGGAGCAGCGTGACGTCGCGCAGAGCATCGTCCGTGTCGCCGTGACCGTTCCCCATCTCCTTGACGAGGTCCTCGAAAACGCGGTGGTACAACCGGTCGACCTCGTTGTCGCGCGCGGCGACCTCGCGCGCCCGCGGCTCGTTCTGGTCGATGAGCGCCTCGAGGATGTCATGGACCTGGCCGATCGCAAGCTCGCCCATCAGCCCGAACTCCGCGCGCAGCGGCCGGTCGGGCAGCACCACGAGCGTCCCGGTCATGCGCGCGATGCGCACGGCGTAGTCGCCCATGCGCTCGAGCTCGGTCGCGATCCACTGCAGCCCCATCAGGTAGCGGAGGTCCCGCGCCACCGGCTGCTGGGTCGAGATGACCATGAACACCTGCTCGCGGATCTGCCGGAAGAGCTCATTGAGGTACTGGTCCTGAGTGCGCACCTTCTCGGCCGACCCGCCGTCGCGCCGCCGAAGAGCGTCGAGCGCGGCCTCGATCTGGGACTCGACCAGCGTCCCCATCCGGACAAGCGATTCGCGGAGGCTCGCGAGCTCTCTTTCAAAAGTGAGTCGTGGCATGCCCTCTAGCCGAACCTTCCTGTGATGTAGGCCTCAGTCCGCTGGTCCTGAGGCTGGTTGAAGAGGTCGGCGGTTGGAGCGAACTCGATGAGCTCGCCGTAGCGGCCGTCGGGGTTCATGAGCATGAAGGCGGTGAAGTCGGAGACCCGCGCGGCCTGCTGCATGTTGTGGGTGACGATCACGATCGTGAAATCGCGCGTCAGCGCGGCCATCAGGTCCTCGATCTTCAGCGTCGCGACCGGGTCGAGGGCCGAGCAGGGCTCGTCCATCAGGATCACCTCGGGGCTGACGGCGATGCACCGCGCGATCGCCAGACGCTGCTGCTGGCCGCCCGAGAGCGAGGTGGCCGGATCGTCGAGCCTGTCTTTCACCTCGTCGAGAAGCGCCGCCCGCTCCAGACTGTCCGTAACCGCCTGTCTGATCCGGGCTGCCTTCCAGCCGAGCAGGCGCGGCGCGAACGCGATGTTGTCGCGGATCGACATCGGGAACGGGCTGGGGCGCTGAAACACCATGCCGACCTTTTGCCGCAGCTCGAGGAGCCGGCGCGTCGCGACGATGTTCTCGCCGTC
>DASZJK010000206.1:0-4230 GCA_035948155.1 Candidatus Dormiibacterota bacterium | reverse complement strand
GTCCACACCTTGCCGTCCGCGTTTGGCCGAAGCTGGTCGACGGTCATCTTCCGCGCACTGGCGACGATCTCGAGGAAGGCGCGGTAGATGCTGTCGATCTCGCGTCTCACGATGTCGCGCTCGACGTCCGAGTAGGGCCGCTCGTCGCTGTTGATCGTGACGTGATCACCTACCGCGATCGTCTCGCGGTTGAAGATCAGCTTGCTCCACAGCGCGCCCGTGACGATCTTTCCGCCAAGCACCCCGATCGAGCCGGTCAGCGTGCTGGGCCGGGCGATGATCCACGCGCCCGGTGTCGCGACGTCGTAACCGCCCGAGCCTGCGACCGGTCCCATCACCACGACCAGCGGCTTCCGAGCGGCGATGGTCTGAAGGGCGCGGCGCATCGCCTCGGACGCGGTTGACGATCCGCCCCGTGAGTTGACGTACAGGACCACCGCCGCGGCGCGCTTGTCGGCGGCGACCTGGCGAGCTACCTGGACGACGGTCAGGTCTCCCGCGCGATCGTCACCAACCAGCGGGATGTCGACCGGCGGGCGAAACGGGATCCGGCCGGACTGGCCGTCGACGATCGTGCCCTCGATCCGCATCAGGGCGACGTACCTGCCCCGGCCGAGCGTCGGCGCCGGCTTGCGCATCTTTCGGCCGGCGCGGTCCCACGACCCGACCTTGAGCCCGAGCTCCTCCTCCCCCACGACCCGGTCGACGGCGTGGTTCTGGAGCGCGGTGTCGTCGGTGTATGGCGAGCCGTCGATGAGGTCCTTGGCGCGCTCTTCGTCCATGCCGCGCGATTCGACGATCGCGCTGACCAGCTCCCTGTGCTGCGAGTCGAGCAGCCATGTCAGCTGTTGGCGCAGCTCGTCCGACATATGTGACCTGGTCAACGGATCGGCCGCCGACTTGTAGGGCGAGACCTGGATGAAGTCGGCGCTGATGCCGAAGCGCTTGAGCCCGTCGGCCAGGAACATTCCCGTCGTGGCGAAGCCCAGCGCGCCGACCACCCCGGTCGGCATGAGCAGGACCTCGTCACAGGCGCAGGCGAGGTAGTAGGTCGCGGTCGTGTACGAGGGCGCCCACGCCACCACGCGCTTGCCCGCCCGGCGAAGGTTTGCCACCAGCTCGCGCAGGTCCTGCAGCGTCGCCATCGGCATGGCGACGGGGCGCAAATGGAGGACGACCCCCTTGATGCGCCGGTCGCGACCGATCGCCTCGAACCGCTCGCCGAGCTCCTTGACGCTGAGCCGCTGCCGTCCGAGGAAACGCTGCCAGAACGGCCTCGGCGGGTCAGGCAGCTGGGGCAGGCTCTCGTCCAGGACGAACACCACGTACTCGGGCGGCCTGCCGATCGACCGTCGGAGGCCCGAGACAAGCCACCAGAGGTAGCGGAACGGGAACAGCAGCAACCCTTCGCCCTCTCAGGGCGAATTAAACGACTTTCGAAATCTCCAGGTGCTGGTCGATCTCCTGGCTCAGGCGCGAGGCGCCGTACTCCTTGCCGACGTGGTGGTGGTACGGAACGCCGGTGAACAGGTGGTGCGAGCGCGTCGGAACGTCGACGTCGTCGGCCCACTCTTTCCGCTGCAGGTTCATATAGCCCTCTTCCTTGTTCCGCTTCAGGTCTTCGAGCAGGAGCGACATGCCGTAGCCGGCCGCGTGCTGGAGCGCGAGCGTGATGAAGATGAATCCCACGCCGAGCAGGCCGAGCTCGTCCCAGGAAATCGGGTCCTCCTCGTTGAACCACTTGAAGGACGAGGAGTAATTGAAAGCGAAACGCGCCTTGGGGAAGCGCTTTCGGATCTCAGTGCAGAACGTTTCTGTCGGTCCACGCTCCGCGGTTGGAAACTCGCACCACAACAGGTCGGGCACGCCGCTGTCCAGGTAGCGCAAGCCGCGCTCGATCGCGAGCTCCAGCCCGCGCTTCGACTCTGGCGCCTCGGTCGCGGAGACTCCGTCGGTGCGGGCGATGATGATGAAGTCCTTGTGGCCGAGGTCGTCGGCCGCGGCGCGCATCATCTTCAGCTTGCCGACGAACTCGTCGGCTGAGATCAGCGCCTTGCCCGCGATATGGCCGCAGCGTTTGGGCATGACCTGGTCCTCCAGGTGGGCCGCCGCGACGCCCGCATTGACGTACAGCTCCATCGTCCGCTGGACATTGAACAAGTTGCCGTAGCCCGCGTCCATGTCGACCACGACCGGCGGGATCTCCAGGTGGATGGGCTTGACGTTCTTCTCCGGGTCGCCCATCGCCATGGTCAATTGGAACTTGCGCATGGCGCTCACGGTGCGCCGCGCCCCATCGGCGATCTCGACCGAAGAGTAGAGGTCCATGTCGGTCGTGCCGAGGTGGCCGATCGCGAAGGAGTAGCCGCTGAAGTAGACCGCTTCGAAGCCGTGGTACATGACGAGCTCGGCGCCCATGGGGTCGTAGACGCCGGGCGCGAACACGTAGGGCTTCTCGGCGAGCAGCTTTCGAAGCCGCTTGCTCGGCGGCTCGTTGCGTGAGGCGGGGACGTTGTAGCCGCCTGGCAGAAGCGGCGTGGAAACGAGGTCCATGGGAGCCTCCTTCAACTGCTCGTGGATCAGCTAGTCGTTTTCGTGGTCACAGTTGCAGGGCTCGGGGCACTCGCACTCGTGCTGTGAGGGTTCCCGGTCCGCGTCTGTGGTTCGGTTCTCTCCGTCCATGAGGCGAAGCTAACAACGCGATTGGTATAAGTCAAATTGATTGATGTGATAGAACCCATCGAAAACATCGATGGTGCTACGGGGGGGCACGTCGCCCGTTCTATCTGGCTTCGAGCAGGTCGAGGAAGGCGGCGACGATGCCGGTGGGTTGGCCGGAGTCGCGGCGCCGGTAGGCGACGATGGTGTTTTGCATCGGCGGCGCGTCCTTCATCCTGACGACGCACAGCGTCCCACCCGCGGCCTCTCGGGCCACCGCGCTTCCAGGAAGGAGCGCGATGCCGAGGCCGCGTTCGACCATCTTCTTGACGGCCTCGATGGAGTCGAGCTCCATGAGCCCGCGCAGGCTGACTCCCCTGGAGAGAAACGTCGCCTGCGTGATCTCGTAGTAGCTGGACGTTCGGTCGAACATGATCGGCTTCTGGCCGGCGACCTCAGCCATGGCGACGCTCGAGCGCCTGGTGAAGGGATGGTCCGGCGCGCAAACCAGGACGAGGTCTTCCGTATGAAACGGTCGCAGCTCGAGGTCGGGGTGGTGAATCGCGCGGCCGAGCCCGATCTGGACCTCGTCGTGGAGGACCAGCTCGACCACGTTTTCCGAGTGCCCGGTCCTGACAGAGACCTCGACTCGCGGGTGCGCGGCGACGAACCGCTCCAGCAGCTCGGGCAGCACGTACGTGCTGATCGCGGGCGCCGCGGCGATCATCAGGTGGCCCGCCGTCGCGCTCATCACCTGCTCGAGCGCGTCGCGGCCGTCGACCAGGGCGCGCAGGGCGCGCTCCGCGAACGGGATCCACGCCCTGCCGGCGTCGGTCAGGCGCATGCCGTGCGGCGTGCGCAGGAAGAGCGGCGTGCCGAGCTCCCGCTCCAGGCCCTGCAGGCGCGCCGTCAGGGTCGGCTGGGTGATGAACAGCGCTTCGGCGGCCCGGCTGACGCTGCCGCGCCGGGCCACCTCGAGGAATCCCTCGACCTGAACGAGCTGGATGCCACTGGGTTTCCCGTTACGGGATTCGTCTATGGCCACCGTCGGTGGCCACAAATTCTATCTATACCGTCGCAGAAGGACCCGAGCCGCCGCGATCGCGACCGCCCAGACGGGGGCCATCGTGATGACGAACGGCCGGATTGTGTCGCTGGCCGAATTCGAGTTGCGGTCGAAGGCCTCGAATACCGCCACGGTCCCATAGAGCAGGAGCAGAAAGGCGACGGCTAGCGCCACGATCAGTCTCCAGCGCATCACGGGCGGAATGGTAATCCGGGCGCCGGTATTCTCCTAGACATGGCTGTTTTCTTCGGTTTCCACATGCCCAACTACACGTACCCGGGGGTTTCGGACGACGCGGTCTTCGACCAGGTCATCGCGCAGGCCCAGGCCGCGGAGAAGGCGGGGTTCGACATGGTCACGGTCATGGACCACCTCTATCAGATCCGTGGCGTTGGTCCTGAGACCAATGCGATGCTCGAGGCTTACACGACTCTCGCCGCCATCGCGGCGCGAACGTCCAGCGTCAAGCTCGGGACGCTGGTCACCGGTGTGACGTATCGCAACCC
>DASZJK010000205.1:0-2235 GCA_035948155.1 Candidatus Dormiibacterota bacterium | reverse complement strand
TCGCCGACCTGGGCGCGGATGCTCTCAGTCGCCTCGGCGATGAACGAGCCCGGCGTCCAGGACGGCGTGAGGTGGCTGACGCCGAACAGGAAGTTGCGCAGGACCTCGCGGCCGCTCGGCGTGTGCACCACCTCGGGGTGGAACTGGATGCCGAAGATGCCGCGACCGTCGGTGAACGCCGCCACCGGCGAGTTGCCGCTTGTCGCAAGCAGCTGAAAGCCGGGCGGCATCTCACTGACGTGGTCACCGTGGCTCATCCAAACCGGTAGCTCGCCGTGCAGTCCACGGAAGAGGACGTTGGGCTCGCGCACCGAAAGCAGCGCGGGGCCGTACTCGCGCGCGTGGCCGGGGTCGACCTTGCCGCCGAGGTGATGCGCGATCAGTTGCATGCCGTAGCAGATTCCGAGCACCGGAACCCCAGAGCGCAGCGCGTCCGGGTCGACCTGCGGCGCGCCCTCGTCGTAGACGCTCGAAGGCCCGCCGCTCAGGATCAGGGCCGCCGGGTGGCGCTCCCTCAGCTCGCGCCACGGGGTGTTGCCGGGCACCAGCTCGCAGTAGACGTTGGCCTCGCGCACCCGACGCGCGATCAGCTGACTGAACTGCGAGCCGAAGTCGAGCACAAAGACCGTCTGCTGGGCTACCCCGCCGCTGCGCGGCGGGGACCCCATAAGGTTGTCCCGCCGGGCCTCGGCGGCAGCGCTCAGGACTTGCCCATCCCCACGTGCTGGGCCTGCTGGTACACCTTGCCCTCCGACACGATCGACGGCGCGATCACCATCTCGACGTGCTGGAACTCCGCAATGTCGCGGGCGCCGCAGACGCCCAGCGCCGAGCGAAGCGCACCGGCGAAGTTCTGTGTTCCGTCATCGACGCTTGCGGGACCGAGCAGGATCTCGCGCAGGGTCGCCTTGGTCCCGACCTGGATCCTTGTGCCGCGCGGCAGGTTCGGGTCCGGGGTCGCCATGCCCCAGTTGAATCCCTTCGACGCCGACTCCTCGGCGCCGGCCAGCGGGGTGCCGATCATGACCGCGTCGGCCCCGGCGGCGAAAGCCTTGCAAACATCGGCGCCGATGCGCATGCCGCCGTCGGTGATGACCGCGACCCGCATTCCGCCCCGGCGCATGTGCTCGTCGCGCGCCGCGGCAACATCGGCCGTGGCGGTGACCTGTGGCACGCCCACCCCGAGCACGCCGCGCGTGGTGCACGCCGCGCCAGGCCCGACGCCGACGAGGATCCCCGCGATGCCGGTCTCCATCAGCTCGAGCGCGGTCTCGTAGTGGACGCAGTTGCCGACCACGACGGGGATGTCGCACACGCGCACGAGGTCCTCGAACGAAAGCTGGTGGTAGGACCGCGACGAATGCCGCGCGGTCAGGACCGTGCCCTGGACTACGTACACGTCGGCGCCGGCCTGCTGCACGACGTCGGCGCGCTCCTCGGCCCGCGCCGGGACCGTCGAGACCGCGCAGGGAACGCCGGCGTCCCTGATCGCCTTGATCCGTTCGCTGATCAGCTTCGGCTTGACCGGCTCGCGGTACGCCTCCCTCAACACCGCGTTCACGGTGGACCGGTCGGCCGCTGCGATCTTCTTGATGATCGGGGCAGAGTCCTGGTAGCGCGTGTGGACTCCATCGAGGTTCAGAACCGCCACGCCGCCGAGCTTGCCCATCGCGATGGCAAAGTCGACGTCGACGACGCCGTCCATCGCCGACCCCCAGAAGGGAAGCGGGAGCGAGAAGCGCTCGCCCATGGTGAAGGTGATGTCGACCTCGTCGGGATTCAGGGTCACGCCTCCCGGCACCAACGCGACCTCGTCGAAGCCATAGGCGCGGCGGGCCTTCCGGCCAATCCCTATTTCCAATCCTGTTTTTTGGCCAGACTGAGCCCCGGATACTTCGTCTCGGGTCTCGATCCGGCTCTGTGTCAGGGTGTGCTTACTCCAATGATTGAGGCGGGGTTCGGTGAATTATACCTGCCGACTATTCTGTGAACGGTGTATCGCACCCTCGAGTACCTGAACGGCATCTCCGATGACGACGTGCGACGGCTGCACACGGTCGGCATTCGGCACACCAATCAGCTCCTCCACCGCGGGTCGCTCGAGATCGACCGCAAGCGTCTGGAGAAGAGGACGGGTATCTCGCGGGCTCGCCTCTTCGAGTTCGTCAATCAATGCACCCTGCTCGAGGTGTCAGGGATGGAGCGATGGATCGCGCTCGTGCGACGGCTCGGCAT
>DASZJK010000204.1:0-2460 GCA_035948155.1 Candidatus Dormiibacterota bacterium | reverse complement strand
GTCTCGCCGAACCTGCTCTTGAAGGCGCGTGAGAAGGCCTCCGTCGAACCGAACCCGACACCAAGAGCCACCTCCGTTACCGCAAGGCGCGGCTGCGCCGCCAGTCGCTGCGCGGCAACCTCCAGCCGGCGTCTTCGGACGAACTCGCCCAGCGTCTCTCCCATCCACGCGGTGAACAGCCGATGGAAGTGAAAGGCCGAGAAGTTGGCCACGGACGCGAGCTCCTCGAGCTCGAGCGGCTCATCCAGGTGGCGGTCGATGAACTCGAGCACGCGGTGCATTCGCGTTGCGTACTCGGACCGGCTGTCCTGCACGGGCATCGCCGCCAGCCTAGCTTTC
The DNA here is from genome assembly GCA_035948155.1 of Candidatus Dormiibacterota bacterium. Classification (GTDB taxonomy): domain Bacteria; phylum Chloroflexota; class Dormibacteria; order Dormibacterales; family Dormibacteraceae; genus 40CM-4-65-16. Next base: position 2,121 of record DASZJK010000204.1, on the reverse strand, counting down.
GGGCGGAGTCTCCATGGGCGCCGGCGCGGGCGCGGGGCGGATGCGCCGCCACGGCATCAGCATTCCGACCACGATGCCGACGGCGATGGCGATCGCCCCGACGACGACCGTCAAGCGCGTATCGGTCGCCGGTGTCACGGCCGCCACGAGACCGGTCGTGGGTCCGGTTGTCGCGGTGAGTGTTTCCGCCTTTGTCCAGCTGACCTTCCAGATCGCTGTCTTGCGGTCGAGCGTGAAAACGGCTCCCGGCGCGGAGGTGATCTCGTGCGGGACCGTCAACGAGAAGGTGATGGTGAAGATGGACGCGATCTCGCTGTCTGAGATCACCTGCTGCGATCCGGGCGACGGCGACGCCATCGGCTGGGGCGCAGTCTTGAACGTATAGGTGTCGACGCCGCCGGCGCTGGTGTGGGCTGCGGAGGTGAACAGCCCGCCGGTGTTGGACAGGTTGAGCGAGACGCCGGAGCCCGAAGTTGCCCCCGCAGGAGTCAGCTGCGACGGCGCGGTCATGAACTCGAACGCGGCTTTTTCCGTCTTGAAGGGGATCGTGATCGACGCGCCCGACTCGTCGCCTTCGGTGACCGGGACGATCGTCGCGCCGGGATATTTGGCGTGCAAACTGGAGTTCGCGGACGCGAGGTCGGTCGGCGTGAAGCCGGAGACGGAGGGGCCGTTCGCGCCCTGGACGAGGTCCTTGGGAAACAGCAGCTTGAGGCCGATCGTCACCGTGCCGTCGGCGTTGAATGTCGTGCTCGTGTCATAACCGCAGCCGGCCGCCGCCAGCAGCAGGACCGCGGTCAGAAACGGAAATGCCAGCTTCACGGCGGATATGGTGATCCTCGCCTGGGCGGTTTGAGCCGATTAACCTTGAGTGAGTGACCGAGCTGCGCGAGCCTGAGTTCACCGACATCCTGGATGGGGCTCGGCAGATCCGCCCGTACCTCCAGCCGACGCCGCTCCGGCGATACCCCTCGCTCGACCGGGTCGTGGGCGCGGAGGTGCACGTCAAGCACGAGAACCACAACCCGACCGGTGCCTTCAAGGTGCGCGGCGGCGTCAACCTGATCAGCCGGCTCAGCGACGATGAGAGGCAGCGCGGCGTGATCGCCGCCTCAACCGGCAACCATGGCCAGTCCGTCGCTTTCGCTGCGCGGCTCTTCGGCGTCCCCGCCGTCATCTGCGCGCCGGCCAACGCGAACCCGGTCAAGGTCGAGGCGATGCAGGACCTGGGCGCGGAGGTCGTGCTTCGGGGCGAGCGCTACGACGATGCTCGCCGCCACGCCGAGGAGCTGGAGCGCGAGCATGGCTACCGCTACATCCACTCCGGCGACGAGCCCCTGCTCATCGCCGGCGTGGGAACGCACACCCTCGAGATCCTTCAGGAACAGCCTCGCGTGGACACGGTGATCGTGCCCATCGGCGGCGGCTCGGGCGCGGCCGGAGCAGCGATCGCCGCCAAGGCGATCAACCCCAAGGTTCGGGTCATCGGGGTGCAATCCGATGCGGCGCAGGCCGCCTACCTCAGCTGGAAGTCGGGCGAGCTCCAAGAGTCGCCCAACCGCACTCGCGCTGAGGGGCTGTCGACCGCCACCCCGTTCGCGCTGCCGCAGCGGATCATGCGCCGGCTGCTCGACGACTTCGTGCTGGTCTCCGACGACGAGATCGACGCGGCCACGGCCGTGATGATCGAGAAGACGCGCACCATGGTCGAGGCTGCGGGCGCGGCCGCGCTGGCGGCTGCGCTCAAGCTTCGCGATTCGCTGCGGGATCACTCGGTCGCGCTGATCTGCAGCGGCGGCAACATCAGCCCTGCCCAGTTGAAGGCCCTGCTCGTCGGGGTCGGGACAGCCCGATAGACCGGACTAAGCGTGCGGTGCCGTTTGACTGACCGCCAGCTCCGTCAACACGAAGCCGGCGGTGAGGAACAGCACAAGCGAGGCGGCGAGCGCGTCGACGAACAGCGGCGGATTCGCCGGCAGGGCTGACAGCAGCGCTTCCCCGAGGCTGATGCCGATGACGCCGGGCAGCAGCGACAGAGCAAGGGTTGCCTTTTGCCGCCGAAGGTTTTCGGCGGCCGCCGCGATGAGGACGATGTCCGCGAACCCGATGTTGAAGTGCCCG
>DASZJK010000203.1:0-10438 GCA_035948155.1 Candidatus Dormiibacterota bacterium | reverse complement strand
TCCCACGAGTAGACGAGAGGCGTCGAACGCTCCTCGCCGGACTTGGCGCCCTTGGTGGTCAGAACCAGTACCTGGCGGCCCTTGAACGGCCCGCTTGTGACCTCGCCCTTGGGGTGCTCGCGGATGGCTTTGACGAGGCTGGTGTTGAAGTCTCCGAAACTGCTCATGAATCAGAGATACCCAGTGGGCCGCCGAGTCATTCCGGATGGCGGGCCTTGAGCTTCGCGGCGAGGGCGGCGTAGTCCCGCGCTTTCTGCCGATCTGCTTCGCGGCCTGCGCCGGGGTCGACGGCGCGCCCGGGGTACCGCCTGGCGCTTCTCCGGGCGGCGGTGTCGATCACGCGGGAGCGCGCATCGTGGAACATCGCGGCTTCTTCGAGGGCCTCGATGACCAACACCAGGTCTTCCTTGCTGATGTCGTCGGTTTCGCTCAGATACCTAGTTCAGCACAGGGCGCTTTCCCAGGGTCTTGGGGTCAGTCGTCGCTGATCTCAGGCGGCCCGTAAAGGTTGAGCAGCGCCGCCGGCATCAGGAACTGGCGGTAAGGGAAAGGGCTCGAAGTCTCGAAAGGAAGAACAACCGCCTCAGGGATCTCGATCACCAGCATGACAGCTTCGTCGCCGCCACCGGTGCGGCGATCCACGGGACTGTCGAACATCCAGACGCCGCTGTTATCGCTCTGGGTCAGGTACGTTCCGCTTCTTTCCCCGAAGCCGTCACGCATGATCGATGCCGCGTGGCGGGTCGGGTGGTACAACCTCATCCCCGCACCACTCTGTTTATCGCGATGTGTCGCGGAAACCTGCGGGCTCTAAGGCCGGCTCAACGAATCGACCTGCCTCAGCCTGGTGGACGCGGCGGGAGTTGAGCCCGCGTAGTTCTAGATCCTTCGGCGGTCTTCAGGCGGGCGAACGAACCCACGCTCCTTCACGTCAATGCGCCCGCTGCCAAACCCAGGTCGCGAGTCTTCACCCCACCAGCTCAGCACGATGATCGCCATGAGTGGGATTCCAACCAGGAACCAGCCAAGCACGAGACGAGCTTACGCGTCGCGCGGTCAGTCCGACGGCGCGGTTCGAATACAAAACCAGGTTCGGTTTGGTGGAGGCGGCGGGAGTTGAACCCGCGTCCGAAGCAGCTTCCCCCGGGATCTCTACGAGCGTGTCCGGGATTCTGGTTCTCGCCTGGCGGCTCCTCCCGACGGGATCCGTTTCAGCCAGCCGCGGTGACTGTCCCACATCGGAGCCGTGGCGCCCCCGCTGTGGCAATCCGGTCTATGTAACGCCGCTCCCTCGTCCGCCGGATTGACGAAGGGCGACGCCCGGGCTCAACGGCCCGGGGCTTCAGTCTCTACTGCTTACGCAGCGAGGGCGAAAGCGGTGTTCTTGTTGGCGTTTGTGAAACGCTGCGCTGTAACGCTCGCGGCTCTCGGCTCGCAATCCCGAAGCTCAACTGCCCCGTCGAGACCGGACGCCCCCACGAAGCTGAACCTGGTGCCCGTTGATTTTACCCACGTGTTGCCGACCCTACACTTGAACCGCCATGAGCGTCGACCTCGATCGCATCGGCCGCGCGAGCCTCAATGAGCTCGGCGACATCCGCATCGACGATGTGCTGTCGTTCATCGACCGCGGCATCGAGAACATGCCGAGCTACATGGACCTGTACCGCCGCTGGGAGTCCCAGCAGTGGGCGGTGAAGGACCTCGACTTCAGCCTCGACCGCCAGGACTGGCTGGAGTCGAGCGAGCAGGACCGAAAGGCGACGCTGTGGTCGCACCGCCTCTTCTTCAACGGCGAGGAGCGCGTGACCTCGACGCTTGCGCCATTCGTCTGGGCTGCGCCGACGCCGGAGATCGAGGTCTTTCTCTCTACCCAGATGGTCGACGAAGCCCGCCACACCGTGTTCTTCGAGAAGTGGTGGCGCGAGGTCCCTCGGTCAGACGCACGCAACATGTCGGAGCTGATGAAGGAGATCAGGCCCGAGGCCAACGAGGGCTACAACATCCTTTTCTATGAACGCCTTCCGTCCACCGCGCAACGACTCGCAAACGACCCGAGGGACCTCGATGCGTTCGTCGAGGGCGTGACGCTTTACCACATCGTCATCGAGGCGACCATCGCGCTGACCGGCCAGCGTTTCGAGCTCGAGGCGATGCGCGAGCAGGGCCTGACCGACCGGGGGTTCTATCGCGGGTTCACGGCTGTCGCCCGGGACGAGTCACGCCACGTGAGCTTCGGCATCAAGCTGCTCCAGGAAGCGGTACGCGAAAACCCCGAGCGCTTCGCTCCGATCATCCAACGCACGCTGGTCGAGTGCCTGCCCCTCATCTCGGGCACGCTGGATCCACCGGACCCGCGCTACGTCACCGACTATGGGCACACGGAAAGTGAGATCGTCGAGTTCGCGATCGAGTCTCTCAATCGGCGCTTGCGCGCGATAGGGATCAACCTCGCCGCCTGAGCTTCGAGGCAAGCGCGTCACCCTGCGCCCGGTTCGCCTGGGCGATGAACCTGCGCTGGCGCGGATATTCAGCGACCCTTCCGTGGCTGCGTGGTGGGGCGATTCCGAAAAGGCCGTTCGCGACGCCATGGCGACATCCGACGTCGAGACGCACTACATCATCGAAGTCGGAGACGAGACTGTCGGGATGATCCAGAGCTACGAAGAGACCGACGAGATGTACCAGTACGCGTCGATCGACATCGCGGTGCGCTCGGCGTGGCAGGGTCAGGGCATCGGTCCGGAATCGATCCGCACGCTCGCACACCATCTGGTGGACGAGCGCGGCTACCACCGCCTGACCATCGACCCCGCCGCCCACAACGCGACCGCGATCAAGGCTTATGGACGCGTCGGCTTCAAGCCGGTCGGCGTGATGCGGAAGTACGAGCGCGGACCGGACGGCGAGTGGCACGACGGCCTGCTGATGGACATGCTCGCCGAGGAGCTGCGCGATTAGTCCGGGTTTCGCATCCAGGGGGTCATCGTCAGGCCGACCAGCAACCCCTCGGGACTGAGCAGCCGGCTGACGACCTGGCCCCACGGCTCGGTCCGGTTCGCCACGAGCAGCTTGTAACCGCGCTCTTCCATCTCGTGGCTGGCTTCGGCGACGTCGTCGACATCGAACTCGAGCCACGCCTGCGGTCGCGCGACATCGTCCGGCCACTCGCTCGATCCGAAGCACGACTGGGCCGCCTGGTCGAGCGGCCAGATCGCGAACGTGTTGGCGCCCTTCAACTCCTCAGTGTGTCGGTAATCCCCTTCCTCTTTCTTGAAGGTGATTCCCAACGCGTCTTCGTACAGCCGCCGCGATTGCTCGACATCTGAGCCAATCGGTCCGAACCCCGCGATAAACAGCACCCTCATCTCCGCATCGCCCTCTCAATCTCCCGTTTGGCATCCCGGGCGGCGATCGCCTCGCGCTTGTCGTACTGGCGCTTGCCGCGCGCGAGCCCGATCTCGACCTTGGCCCGATTTCGGGTGATGTAAACCCGCAGGGGTACCAGCGTATAGCCCTTCTGCTTGACCTTGCCGATCAGGCTCGAGATCTCCTTGCGGTGCAGCAGCAGCTTCCGCGGCCGCACCGGCTCCTGGTTCATCACGTTGCCCTGCGCATACGGCGATATGTGCACGTTCTCGAGCCACGCCTCGTTGCCGTCGATGCGCACGTAGCCGTCGCGCAGGTTGGCGCGGCCGTTGCGCACCGACTTGATCTCCGTCCCGGTCAGCATCACGCCCGCCTCGTACTTCTCGTCGACGAAGTAGTCGTGATACGCGCGGCGGTTGACCGCGACGTCCTTCTCGCTGTCGCGTTCAGGCATCCGCCAGGACCTGCTTCGCCGGGGCCGGCTTCTTGCCCGGCAACTGGACGATATCGGGCACGTAGCGGTCGCCTTCGACATGGCCGCGCAGCACCTTCACCCGACCCTTCGGGGTGGGCAGAGTCGCTCCCGGCCACGGCTGCAGGCCGCGGACGCGCCTGTCGATCTCACCGGCTCCCAACGACCATTCGAGCTCGCCTTCCTCCTTGGTCAGCTTCGGAGCGAGCGTCGCCTGCTCGTGATCCTGCCCAACAACGCGACGATGGTCGAAGTTCTCGAGGGTCTCGACGAGCAGCTCCGCGCCGATGCCCGCCAGGCGCCGGGTCAGCTGCGCGGCGTCCTCGCCTTGCTCGATAGGAGTCGCACGCATGGCGAGCACCGGACCATGGTCGAGCTGCTCGTCCATCTTCATGATCGAAACCCCAGTCTCCGTGTCTCCCGCAAGAATCGCGCGCGCGACAGGCGCAGCGCCGCGCCATCTCGGCAGCAGAGAAGCATGCACGTTCAGCGCTCCAAACCTGGGGATGTCGAGCACCGTGCGCGGGATGATCTGCCCGTACGCGACAACAATGAGAAAGTCGAGAACGTCGGGCGCGAGCGAACGCAATCGCTCGACCGCGTCAGGGTCGCGAATCCTCTCCGGTTGATAGAGCGGCAAGCCGAGCTCCTGCGCCGCGATCTTGACCGGTGGAGGGGTCAACTTCATTCCACGACGCGCAGGCCGGTCGGGCTGCGTGACGACGAGCTCGATCGTGTGTCCCGCCGACCGCAGCGCCCGCAGCGACGGCACGGCAAATTCCGCGGTGCCGGCGAAGACGATCTTGTAGAGCGCGGTTATCCCGAGGCCGCGGCGACGGCGTCTTCCCTTTCCTCTTCCACGAGGTCCTCGACACGGCGCAGCGTGTCCAGGCTCGTGAGCCTATCGGTGAAAAGGACGCCATCGAGGTGATCGAGCTCATGCTGAAACGCGCGAGCGGTGAAGCCGGACGACTTTACGCGGATCTCCTTGCCGTGGCGGTTCCGACCCTTGACGACGACGGACTCGGCGCGCTCGACCTCGCCCACCCATCCGGGGTAGCTGAGGCAGCCCTCGTAGCCGACCTGGGCTCCGTCCTTCTTGACGATCTCGGGGTTGACCAGGCCCCAGATCTGCTTGTCGTCACCCTTCACGACACAAACTCGCAGCGGGATGCCGATCTGGTTCGCCGCCAACCCTGCGCCGGGCGCGTTCAGCATCGTCTCCGCCAGGTCGTCGAGCAGGCGCTGGATCGACGCGTCGATGCGCGTGACCTTCTTCGCCTTCTCGCGAAGCACGGGATGCTCAAAGCTCAGGATCGGTCGGACCATCGAGTTCGATTCTACCCGCGGGGTGCGAAAACCCAACCTGGCTTGAGCTGGATTAAATGACCCAGCGGGAGCGGACCATCACGTCCCGACCCTCGATCTCGTCGTACCCGCGGAAGGCCTGGATCCGGGTCGGCCGCAGTCGAAAGAACATCCAGCCGTCCATGTCCCTGGCGTCCCAGCCCATCGCCGCCATCCACTCCTCCGCCAGCTGATGCGAGTCCTCCACTGCCGAGCTGTCGATCACCCCGGCCTGGATGACGATCGCATCCGACGGGTCGCCCGCCGCCAGCACGACCCGGGGGTTCATCTCCATGTTGCGCGCCGTGCGGCTGGTGCCGAGGGTCGTGACGATGACCTGGCTCCCGTCCCACAAACCGGACACGCCGATCACGTGCGGCCTTCCGCCGACCTCGGCGGTCGACAGCCAGTAGTGACCCTGCTTTTCGAGCGCCGCAAGCACGTCCTTCTTGCGTTGCTCAGCCGACCGGGTCGATGTCATAGCTCCAGTCCTTTCCCCTCGGTGCGAGGTGTCGGGCGCGCTCGAGGCGGTCACCCTTGAGCGTGACCTGCCAACGGTACTCGCCTCGCAGACGGTGGATGAACGCCGGCGACGGACCCATCACGCGGATGCCCTCGATGCCTTCACTCAGCATCCCGGCGGCGATCGACTCGGCAGTATCGCGCGCGGACGCCGCGGCTTTTGCATCCTCGCGGTCAGTGCGGGTCAGCACCGCAAGCTCCGCGAAGGGAGGAAAGACGAAGGCCTGTCGCGCCGGCAGCTCGGCGCGATAGAAACCCTCATAGTCGCCGGTCGCGGCGCAGCGCAGGCTGTAGTGCTCGGGGTTGCTTGTCTGCACTATCACGCGCGACGGACGTCCCGTGCGACCGGCGCGCCCCGCAACCTGGGCCACGAGCGAGTAGGTGTTCTCGGCGGATCGGTAGTCCGGGAAGTGAAGTGGTAGGTCCGCGTCGACGACGCCGACGCAGGTGACCGCGGGCAGGTCGAAGCCGCGCGCGACGAGCTGAGTGCCGACGAGGATGTCCGCGCGCCGCTCGCTGAACTCCTCCCAGACTCGAAAGTACGAATCCGGACCGCGTGCGACGTCCCTGTCGAGTCGCAGAACTCGGGCCTGCGGCCACAGGCGTTTGACGATGCCCTCGAGCCGCTGCGTGCCGAGTCCGAGGGCGCGGATGTTGCGCGATCCGCAGTGGTCGCAGACCGACGGCATAGCGCGCGAGTAGCCGCAGTAGTGACACACGAGGCCGTCCAGCTCGGCGTGCTGGACCAGCGCGACCGAGCACCCCAGGCACTGGACCGAGCGGCCGCAGTCGCGGCACATCACGTAGGTCGCGAGCCCACGGCGGTTGAGGTAAAGGATCGTCTGCTCTTCGTTCTCGAGCGCGCGGGTAACCGCTTCGACCATCCGCCGCGAGAGCGGCTGGCGGTTTCCGGCAGCCGCCTCGTCCCGCATGTCAACCAGCTCCACCTCCGCGTCGTGGCCGCGAACGCGATGGCTCAGCGTGGCCAGCGCAATCTTGCCGGTGTCGGCCTGGTGATACGTCGCGACGCTCGGGGTCGCCGAGGCCATCACCAGGCGCGCGCCTGTGACCGCGGCGAGCTGCCGGGCGACCCAGCCGGCCTCGTACCGCGGCGTCCGGTCCTGCTTGTAGGTGGACGAGCCTTCTTCGTCGACGCAGATCAGCCCGAGTCGTGGTATCGGGGCGAACACCGCCGACCGGCTTCCCAGCACGACCTGGGCCTCGCCGCGCCGGGTGCGCCACCACTGCTGCGCGCGCTCGAGCTCGGTCAGCTGCGTGTGCAGGACGGCGACTGGCGCGTTGAGCCGCGCCCTCACGCGCTGCACGAGCTGTGGTGTCAGCGAGATGTCCGGCACCAGCAGGAGCACGCGCAGCCCCTCGGCGAGAGCCTGCTCGGCCGCCGCGAGGTAGACCTCCGTCTTGCCGCTGGCGATGACGCCGTGGAGCAGCGTCACGGGGTTGGCGGCGATCAGATCGACTGCTGCGCGCTGCTCCTCGGTGAGATCGACGGATTCGTGCTCGACCGGCTCGGTCGCGAGCTCCAGCAAGCGCGTGTGCCGTCGCTGGCGGCTCGAGGCCTGGGAACCGGCCGACCCCGTGCCTCGCACGCGAGGTGGGAGCATCGCGCGGACGCACTCGATGAGCGGCACCCAGTAGTGATCGGCCACGAGCCGCGCGAGCTCGACCTGGTGGGGCAGGAGAAGCGGCTCAGCGCCGGCGGTGGCGATGGGTTTGGTCTCGACCTCCGGCGCCTCGGTACCGAGCGAGACCACGAATCCGTACGAGTTGCGGCGCCCGAACGGCACGGTGACGCGGTGCCCAGGCACCAGGTCCATGTCCTCGGGGACCGCGTAGGTGTAGGTCTCGCGGGCGATCCCCCGCGCGGCCTCGACCGCGACCTCGGCGTAGAGGGCCAACCTAGTCGCGGGCTTTCAGGCGGGGCAAGACCAGGTCCAGGATGCGGTCTGACATCTCGCGCTTGGTCGCCTTCTCGAGCTCGTGCCGCGAGCCGTCGGAGAACAGCAGCACCCCTGCGTTGTAGTCGCTGCCGAAGCCGATGTCGCGCCGCGAGATGTCGTTGGCGACGATCCCCTGCACGCCTTTTCGTTTCATCTTCTCGATCGCCTTCTCATCGAGGTCCGAGTCTTCCGCCGCGAAGGCGATTCGAAACACGTGGGTCAGCGAAGGGTCGCTCGACAGCGACGCGATCAAGTCGGGGATCGGCTCGAGGTCAAGATTCAGATGCGGCGTGTCCTCGCGTCGGATCTTGTGCTCGACTGTCTTCGACGGACGGAAATCGCCGATGGCGGCCGCCATCAGGAGCAAGTCCGCGTCCCGCAGTTGCGAGCGAAGCTCCGCCAGCATCTCCGATGAGGTGTCGACGCGCTGCACCTCGACGCCATGGTGCTCGGGGTGGTTGGCGGTCGTGATCAGGATGACTGTCGCGCCGCGGTCTGCGGCTGCGGCCGCGAGCGCGAAACCCATCTTGCCGCTCGAGTAGTTGCTTATGAAACGCACCGGGTCGATCGGCTCGCGCGTGCCGCCGGCGGTGACCACGACCCGGCGCCCCGCGTAGTCGTACCGCGATCGTGCCGCGTGGACCATGGCGTTGAGGATCGACGCCGCTCCCGCCAGACGTCCCGCACCCTCGTGGCCGCTTGCCAGGTGACCGCTCTCCGGCTCGACGACCGTGAACCCGCGGCGACGCAGCGTCGCGACGTTCTCCTGCACCGCGCCTTTGATCCACATCGCGTCGTTCATCGCGGGCGCGACCACGACCGGGCAGCGGGCGGCGAGCAGGGTCGCGGTGACTATGTCGTCCGACCGTCCCGCCGCGATCCGGCCGATGACGTTCGCTGTAGCCGGCGCGACCAGGATGAGCTGGGCCCAGTCGCCCAGGAACACATGGGGCTCGGCGGCGCCGTCCGCCGGCCACAGCCCGGTAAGGACGGGATTCCCGGTCACGCCCTGGAAGGTCGGCGGTCCGACGAAGCGCATCGCGGATGAGGTCATGGCGACCCTCACCTGGCATCTCGCCTGGGTCAGGGCCGATGCGAGGTCGACGATCTTGTACGCGGCTATGCCGCCCGAGACCAACAGCGCGAGGCGCATGCCACGCAGCTCGTCCGGAACCGGAGTCGGATCTAAAGGCACGGACTAAGTTTGCCGCTCGCGCGCTTTGCGGACGAGGTCGAGGATCTCGTCGACGGCGCGGTCGACGTCATCGTTGGTGACCACATTGTCGTACAGGGCGGCGTACCTCACCTCGTCCTCACCGATGCGCCTGCGTGCCGCCATGTCCTGCGCCGACTCGCTTCCTCGCTCCTGCTGGCGCCGCTCGAGCTCGTGCTCCGAGGGCGCGACCACGAAGATGAAGATCGCGTCTGGGATCAGGCGCCTCACCTGCTCCGCGCCCTGCACGTCGATCTTCAGCACGACGTCGCGGCCCTTGTCGCGCTCACCCTCGACTCGCTCGTGGAAGGTGCCGTACAGGTTGCCGTTGTAGGTGGCATGCTCGAGGAACGCGCCGCTGGCGATGAGCCTCTCGAACTGGTCGCGCGTGAGGAAGGTGTAGTTCTCGCCGGGCTTTTCACCGGGCCGCGGCGCGCGGGTCGTTCCAGACACCGAGTAGACGAGGTTGGGATCGAGCTCGAGGAGGCGGCGGATCAGCGTGTCCTTGCCGACACCCGATGGACCCGAGATGACGATCAGGAGCCCGCGTCTCATTCGACGGTCGCCCAGAAATCGTCGAAGTCTTCCGGTGGCGGCGCTTCGAAGCTCATCTCGAGTCCCGTCCGCGGATGGCGAAGACGCAGTCGCCAGGCGTGCAGCATCGGCCGTTCTGGAAGCAGTGCGCCCTGCGCGCGCCCGGCGCCGGGCTCGCGTCCGCCGTAGTCGGCATCGCCGGCCACCGGGTGACCCATTGCCGCCAGATGGACCCGGATCTGGTGCGTGCGGCCCGTGTCGAGGTCACAGCGCAAAAGCGTATGGGTTCGCTTCCTCTCCACGACCCGGTAGCGCGTCCGGGCGAAGCGGCCGCCCGCAACCACGGCCATGCGCTTGCGCTCGCGCGGGTGCCGGCCGATCGGCCCCTCCAGCTCGCCGGCGTCGGCCTTCACCCGGCCGCGCACGATGGCGAGATACGTCCGGCTCAGCGTCCGGTCCCGCAGCTGCGCGGCGAGGGCACGATGGGCGACGTCGTTGCGGGCCGCGACGATGAGACCGGAGGTCCCTTTGTCCAGGCGATGGACGATTCCTGGCCTGGCTTCGCCACCGCTCGTCGACCAGTCGCCGCCGCGGCCCAGAAGCGCGTGGACCAGCGTGCCTTCGTGATGGCCCGGCGCCGGGTGCACGACCATGCCCGCTGGTTTGTTGATCACGACCAGTTCGCCGTCTTCGTAGAGGACCTCGAGAGGAATCTGCTCCGCAACGGCCCTTGCAGGCGGGCGAGCATCGGGGACCGAGTATTGAATGACGTCGCCGATCGCCACCCGCTCCGAAGCCCGCGCGGTCTGTCCGTTGATGCGCACCGATCCGCCCCGGATGAGGTTGGCAGCAGCCGAGCGCGAAAGGCCGGGCGCGTTGTCGGCGAGGAATCGGTCGAGCCTCGGCGCGGCCGCCGAAGCGATCAGCTGGCGGGCTTCCGTATCAGGTAGGTGGCGATCAGCAGCACGACGCCGATCGAGATCGCCGAATCGGCCAGGTTGAACACCGGCCAGAAGTGGAAGT
>DASZJK010000202.1:0-3356 GCA_035948155.1 Candidatus Dormiibacterota bacterium | reverse complement strand
CCACGACGCGATCGTGGTGGCGGCCGGCCCGTGGACTCCCGAGCTCATCCCATGGCTCCCGCTCAAGATCGAGCGCCAGGTGCACGCATGGCTCTCGATCGCTCGGGACGCCAGCTGGTTTGCGCCTGAGCAGTTTCCAGTGTTCATCCGCCAGACCGAACAGTTCGGCGACGTGTACGGGTTTCCGACGCTCGATGGAGCATCGGTCAAGGTCGGCCGGCACCACGACGGCGACTTCACCGACCCGGACCACATCAAGCGCCAGGTCGACGACAAGGACCTCGACCCCCTGCGGCTGATGGCCGCGACATACCTGCGCGGGGTCAGCGGCCACGTGCGGAGGACGCTGACCTGCATGTACACCAACACGCCGGATCACGACTTCGTCATCGACTTTGCGCCGGACGATCGGCGCGTCGTGGTGATCAGCGCGTGCTCAGGTCACGGTTTCAAGTTCGGGCCGATCGTCGGTGACATCGCCGCGGACCTCGTCCTCGAGGGCAAGACCAGCCGCGACATCTCACGCTTCGCGGCCGCGCGGTTCGCGTCCACGCAGGTACCAGACGATCACCACCAGCACGATTAGAACTGCTATCCCGATCGCTGCCTTCTCCACGGGACCGCTGATCCGGTCGTAGTTCTTGCCGAGCTCGTAGCCGACGAGCGCCAGCGCCGCACACCAAGGCAAAGCCCCGACGAAGGTGAGGATCGAGAATCTCGCGAGGTCGACGCGAGCAAGACCGGCCGGAAAGGAGATGTACGTGCGGACCACCGGCAGCACGCGGCCGATGAGCACCGCCAGCAGGCCCCACCTCTTGAACCATCCGTCCGCGATCTCGAGGTGGTGGCGGCGAATGCCGACGTAGCGACCCGGGCCGAGCAGCAGCGGCTCACCGAATCGTGCGGCGAGGCCGTAGGCGATCAAAGAACCGACCAGGTTGGCGGCCGCGCCGGCGAAGATCGCCGCCACAAGATTCATATGCCCGGTCGCCGCCAGCAGGCCGCTGGTCGGCATGATCACCTCGCTCGGAAACGGCAGCCCGCAGCTTTCCCCGACCATGAGGACGAACACGGCGACGAGGCCGTAGGCGGCGATGAAGTTGCTGACGGCGGCGGTCAAACTGTCTGGACCGCCGCGGCCTTCACTGCCCTGAACGGCAGAGTTCGAACCTGCTGGTCGTCGATCAGGATCTCGAAGTTGTAGAAGCCTGGTCGGTCGATCGGAACCGACGTGAGGTTGATCACGATGCTGGCGGCGAGGTCCCAGCCATGGGGATAGTCGCGAGGGACCTGGCGCGCTGGGAGGTTGAGCACGATCGGCTGCGGCAGCACCAGCTTTCCGTCTTCGTCGGCGCAGTGGACCTCGACCTTGTGCGCACGCTCGGTCTCCAGGCGCGTGGTCTGCAGCCGGAGCACGACAACGCCGCCGAACGGCGTCGGGTACTGGTCGCGGATCAGCGTGTCGAACCCTGCGCCGAGGATGTAGACGAGACCGTTGGGAGGCGCCTCGGCGGCGTTGGCCAGCAGCGCCCAGTCGAGCCTCACGACTTCACGACCTCGCCGCCTTTCATGACCAGCTTCACGTTCTCGGGCCTGGCAAGCAGCTCCAGGTTCGCGACCGGATCACCGGGCACGCCGATGATGTCGGCCCAGGATCCGGGCTGGAGACTTCCCACTCCCTTCATGCCGATCGTCTCCGCGGCGACGCTGGTCGCGGCGCGGATGCAGTCGAGCGGCTCCATTCCCAGCTCGCGCATCAACAGAAACTCTTCGCCGTTCAGTCCGTGCGGCCCGACGCCCATGTCGGTGCCGAACGCGACCCTCACGCCCGACTCGATCGCCAGCCGGATGCTGGCCTTGTGGTCCTCGATCACGGCCTTCGCCTTGGCTATCGCGTAGGCAGGCATCTTGCCTGCCTCGGCGTGGCGGATGACCCAGTGCGGTGCAACGAGCGTCGGGATGAGTGCGTTGTGACCGTCGAGCATCATCTCGATGGCGTCGCCGTCGAGCCAGATGCCGTGCTCGATGGTCGCGACTCCCGCCCTCAACGCGTTCTTGATGCCCGCGTTGGCCTGCGCGTGCGCCATCACCTTGCGTCCCTGGACACGCGCCTCATCGACCGCGGCCTTGATCTCGTCGAGCGTGAGCGCGGCGTGGTGGGGCTGATCACCGGGCGAGAGGACGCCGCCCGAAGTGCAGAGCTTGATCCAGTCGGCGCCCGCGCGCAGGACCTCGCGCACGCGCAGGCGCATGCCCTCCACCCCGTCGACGACCGCGTGCGGGCGGTCAGGCAGGGGGATGTCGAGATCGGCGCCGCACAGGAAATGCGAGTCGGTGTGGCCGCCGGTCTGGCTCAGCGCCGTGACGGTGACGAACATGCGCGGACCGGGGAAGTAGCCGGCGTCGATCGCCATGCGCACGCCCGCCGGCGTGCCTGAGGCGTCGCGCACCGCCGTGAACCCTGCATCGAGCGTTCGCCTCGCTGCCCTCACAGCGCGCATGAGCTCGAGCGTCGGCGGCGTGGTCAGCTCGCGCGCAAAATCCAGTCCCTCACCCAGGCCGGTGAGGTGGACGTGGCAGTCGATGAGGCCGGGAAGCAGCGTGAGCCCGGTCGCATCGATCGTCTGAGCGTCGCGGGGGATCGCCGCACCGTTGCGCTTGCCCGCTTTGATGACCCGGGAGTCTTCGATGAGGACGAACGCCTCGCTCGTCATCTCACCTGTGGCGGGGTCGAGCAGGGCGTCAGCGACGACCGCGGTGATCACGAACCGATGTTATTGGGTTTCGGCAGGCGGTCCAGGACGATGGTCCAGCGCTCGATGGTGATCGGGGTGAGCATGGCGTTGGCGGACCAGGGGTCCTCTTTCATTCGCCGGCGGATCTCATCTTCCGACTCGGCCTCAACGACCCAGAGCGTGTAGCGGTCGCCTTCCAGCGGGCCGGCGAGCAGGAGAAAACCCTTGTCGAAGATGGCGTCCATGTACGCCGCGTGTCCGTCCCAGCCCACCTGCTGGCGCATGTCCTTCGACCAATCCCACGGACCACCACGCTCGACGCGCACCACCCACCTAGCCACGCGGCGAGGTCATGGCGGAATCGGCGCTGACCCGCGCTGGCCCGTTAAGGAGTGCGTCGCCATCGACGGCACGGATCACAAGCCGATGTTAAAGCTCAACCGGAGCGCACCAACGTCGTGCCTAGAGCGCGGGCGCCTCGGTCTCGACGCTTCGAAATTTGACTTTCAGGCTGACCCTGTAAGCGAGACCGATCACGACCAACGACAGCCCGAGGCTGCCGAAGATCGCGCCGAACATCAGGGCCTCCAGCGGCGCGGGCAGGCGTCCGAAAGGCGGAGG
>DASZJK010000201.1:0-2533 GCA_035948155.1 Candidatus Dormiibacterota bacterium | reverse complement strand
CAGCGCGGCGCTGATGACACGGAGTATTGGCTCGATCGAGATGAGCGGGTTCGACGGGCCGATGATGACCATCTCGGCTTCACTCAAGGCCTCCGAGACCTCCCGTGAAGGTCGCGCCTTTTCGATGCCGCTGAAGCGAATGCCCTCGAGACGCGGACGAAGGTGCTCGCGCACGAAGTACTCCTGGAACGAAAGCTCGCCGATGTCTGTGGCAAACCGGGTGCGCACAGCGCCATTGGTCATCGGCAGAACGCGCGCCCGAACGCCGAAGCGCTTGCCCAGCTCGAGGGTCGCCTCGGTCAGCGTGCAGCCGCGTCGCATCAGGTCGGCGCGCGCGATGTGCGTGGCGAAATCCTTGTCGCCTATCCGGAACCACGTGTTCTCTCCGATTCGCGCGAGAGCCTCCAGCACGTGGAACGTGTCGTCCTTCACGCCGTAGCCGGCCTGGTGGTTGAAGATGCCGGCGAGGCGGTAGAGAACCGCGTCGACGTCGGGGCAGACGAGCAGACCCCAGAACTCATCGTCGTCCGCGGTGTTGGCGATGACCGTCAGGTCCCGGTCCGGCGCCACCTGACGAACCCCCTCGGCGAGGGCGGCGCCACCGGTTCCGCCGGCGAGCACGACGACCGTCAGCGGAAAAGGTCCTCGTCTGCCGGTCGGATCAGGTCGCGACCCGACCCGTCGCCCTCGAGGGCAAGGCCGCGCACTATGACGGCGGGCGTGCGGCCTGTCTTGCCCATCACAAGCCCCGCGCTCGCGGCGATCTCATCCGCGATCGCCAGCACCGTGGCGTGAAGCGGCTGGCCGGTGTCGTCGGTCGTGCCGCGCAGGTCGATCAACGCGGGCAGACCAGCTACCCCGAGGGCCACGTTGACGATGCCCAGTCGCCAGGGTCGCCCGAAGGTGTCGGATACGATGACCCCGACCCGCTCGCCGGTGCGTTCCGCGAGCGCCTGGCGGATGCGCTGCGCGCTCGCGTCAGGGTCGACCGGCAGGAGGGCGAGCATGCCCGCTCCGACGTTCGAGTGGTCGACGCCGGAGTTGGCGCTGATGAAACCGTTGCGCGTCTCGGTGATCAGGACGCGGTCGGAGCGCAACACCCGCACGCTCTCGTCGAGGACGACCTGCACCATGCGTGGATCGGGCGCGGCGATAAGTCGAGGCGCGATCCGCTCCGCCTCCTCGCTCGCGGTGACCGACCCGAGCTCGACCAGGCGCCCCTCGGCCTTGGAAACTACTTTCTGGGCGACGACGAGGACGTCGCCGTGCTGCAGGGTCGCGCGCTCGGCGATGAGGAGAGCGAGGTCGTCCCCGGGCTGCACCTCGGGCAGGCCCTCGACGCCGATCAGCTGGACCCGATTCACACCGCGCGGCTGAGGCGCTCGAGGTCGGACGGTTCGTCCAGGTCCAGGGCGATCGCCTCCGAACGGTGGATCACGAACTTCACGCCGCGGGCTCCAGCCTCGTCCCTGAACTTCGCGAGCGATTCGTCACCGAAGTGCATCCCGATCGCGTCCACCGGGCGCAGGTAGAGCGCATTCGTTCCGCCGCGTCCGATCGCCGGAACCGCCAGCACCACAGGAGCCTTCAACCTGCTCGCCGCCTGCAGCACGTGTCGTACCGCGGCGGCGGTGACGAGCGGCAGATCGCTCGACAGGAGCAGCACCGCCTCCGCTCCGGCCGCGCGTGCGCGCGCGATGCCCCGCTCGGCGGCGGTGTTCTGACCCTCCTCGGCCGGTTCGAGCAGGACGCTGGCGCCCCACGCGGCGGCCATCTCCGCGACCTCCTCGCTCCCCGCGACGGCAAGGACGTGGTCGCCGGCGGCCGCCGCGTTGACCGCGAGATTGGCGTTGCGCCGCGCCAGCGCGCGCCGCGACTTCGTGCCCAGCGCCGGCCGCAGCCGCTCCTTGGCGGAGTCGAAGTCCTTGATGAGGACCACGACCCAGGTCTTGCCTAGCCCCATTGGTTGCGAATCCTCGGCAGGATCTGGGTGCCGTAGAGGTCGAGGAAGCGGCCCTGGTCGTCGCCCGGGTGGTGGAAGACCAGGTGGTTGAAACCAAGGTCGATGTATGGCCTGAGCTGATCGATGTGCTCGTCGGGGTTGTCGGAGACGAGCCATCGGCGGTATGCGACGTCCTCGACGCTCGTGGCCAGGCGCTCCATCTCGCGCGGATCATCGATGCCAGCCTTGGCTTCGGCCGGAAGCGAAAGGGCCGCCCAGATCTTCGTGTCCTCCATCGCGCGCTTGCGGTCGGTGTCGTAGGACACCTTGACCTCGATCATCCTGTCCAGCTCGACCGGTTCGCGCCCGGATTCCTTTGCTCCATCGTTGAACGACGGGAGCAACTGCTCGGAGTACAGCTCCATTCCTTTGCCAGACGTGCAGATCAGTCCGTCGGCGGTGCGGCCCGCGTATTTCGCGGCCTGGGGGCCGCCCGCGGCGACGTAGATCGGGACCGGCTTTTCGGGGCGGTCATAGATCGTGGCGTTGCGCGTGTGGTAGTACTCGCCGTCGAACGTGACCGACTGCTCG
>DASZJK010000200.1:0-2193 GCA_035948155.1 Candidatus Dormiibacterota bacterium | reverse complement strand
GCCGAGGCGTTGGCCTGGGCGATGGCTTCGTCGAGAGAGTCCGCCCTCGACACCGAGAGGACGGGCCCGAAGATCTCCTCCCGTCCGACAGCCATGCCGGGCGTGACGTGATCGAGGATGGTCGGACCGAGAAAGAAGCCGGGGCGCGTCATCTCCCGCCGGCCATCGACGACGAGCTCCGCGCCCTCGGCGACGCCCTTCTCGACGTAGCCCGCGACGCGGTCGCGATGCTCCGCCCGGATCAGCGGCCCGACCTGGACGCCCTTCTCATCGCCCGGCCCGACCACCAGCTTCGACGCGGCGTCGCGAAGCGGCTCGAGAAGACGGTCGGCGGCCTGTCCTACAGCCACCGCGACCGAACCCGCCAGGCAGCGCTCGCCGGCGTTGCCGAAGGCCGAGTTGAGGATCGCGGGCACGGCGATCTCGGGCTCCGCGTCGGGCATGACCACGATGTGGTTCTTGGCGCCGCCCAGCGCCTGCACGCGCTTGCCGTTCGCCGCGGCCTGCGTGTAGACGTGGCGCGCGACCGGTGCCGAGCCGACGAACGAGATCGCGCTGACGCCCGGATGGCTGAGCAGCGCTTCGACCGCGCGCGATGCCCCGTGCACCACGTTGAGCACCCCGGGCGGAAAGCCCGCGTCCCCAAACAGCTCAGCGAGTCGCGCTCCGCCGAGCGGCGTGCGCTCGGACGGCTTCAAGATGAATGTGTTGCCGGCGACGACGGCGAGTGGAAACATCCACAACGGGATCATCACCGGGAAGTTGAAAGGCGGAATCCCCGCGCAGACGCCAAGCGGGTAGCGATACAGGTCCTGGTCGACGCCGCCCGAGACATCCCGCAGCGTGCGGCCCTGCAGCAGTGTCGGTGCCCCGCAAGCGAAGTCCACGACCTCGATCCCTCGCCTCACCTCGCCGCGCGACTCCTCGAGCGTCTTGCCGTGATGACGCGTGACGAGCGCGGCAAGCTCCTCGAAGTGGTCTTCGAGCACGTACTTGAATCGGAACATCAGCCGGACGCGGTCCATGACCGAAGCGCGCGACCACCCGACGAAAGCGGCTTGCGCCGCCCGCACGGCCGCGTCGACGTCTCGCGCGCCCGAAAGCGGGACGTGCTCGATCACCTCGCCGGTGGCGGGATTGAAGATCGGTAGGCTCTCTGCGGCGTCCGAAGCCTCACGCCATTCCGCGCCGACCAGGTTGCGAATCAACGTTGATACCGTACTGCTCATGGCTCCATCCGCACGAGAGCTCCTGGCGCAAGCGGCAGCTTCGGGTGCGGACCTCGAAACTGTGGCTCGCGGGGTGCTGGAGAGACTGGCGGATCTGACGGGCCTCAGCTCGACCTACCTCGCCGAGACGCGCCTGATGACCGACGAGCAGTACATCGTCTTCGCGTGCAATCGCAGCGACCTCTTCCACATCCCCGAGGACGTGACGCTTCCGTGGTCGGAAGGAGTGTGCCGGTTCGTCGTCGAGGGTGGTCCGCACTACACGTCCGACGCGCAAAAGCAGTTTCCGAGCAGCAGCGTCGCCCGGCTCCTCGAGATCCGGACTTTCGTCTCCTACCCCGTGTTCACGCCGGAGGGACGATTCTTCGGCACCCTGTGCGGCGCGAGCAAGGAGCCGGTGGACATCCGGCAGGAAATCCTCGAGCTGATGCGTGAGTGCGCGAAGCTGATCGGCCAGCGGCTTCCTGCCGCGACGCCATGAACACGACCAGATGACGGCGACGCTCGACCACGTCCTGCAGCGTGGCGACCCGAATGCGACCGCGGTCGTCGTTCCCGGCGGCGCTCGCGTGACGTACGCGAAGCTGCGCGAGCAGGTCGAGGCCTGCGCTGACACTCTGGCCGGGGCGGGCATACGCCGGGGGGACCGTGTGGCGTTCGTTCTCCCCAACGGCCTCGAAAGCATCGTTCTCTTTCTTGCGGCCGCTAGCGCGGGGTCGGCAGCGCCGCTGAACCCGGCGTACAAGCAGAGCGAGTTCCGCTTCTACCTCGAGGACACAGGGGCGAGGGCGTTGGTCGTACCGCGCGGCGGTGCCGATGCGGCGCGGAAGGCGCTGCCCGAAAACGCGGTTCTCCTCGAGGCGTCGGTCGATCCGTCCGGGAAGGTCGCGCTCGAGACCAGCCGCGCCGGCTCGACGCGATCGCGCGGTGCGCCCGGGCCCGACGATGAGGCGCTCGTCCTCCA
>DASZJK010000199.1:0-2854 GCA_035948155.1 Candidatus Dormiibacterota bacterium | reverse complement strand
GCGACCTACGACCGCGCGAAGTCGGTCGCGGATGAGGTCTTCGTGCTGACAGAGACGCGCCAGAAAGAGATCGTCGGCGCGGTCCTGCCGGAGGTCGACGCCGCTCACATGATCCTCGAACCGTCGGCGCGCGGCACCACGAACGCGTACGGGCTGGCGGCCCTGACACTCGCCGAACGCAATCCGGGCGCGGTGATGGTTGCGCTCCCCGCCGACCATGTCGTGCGGGGCAAGGCCGAGATCACCCGCGCGGTCCGTACTGCGGTCGCGGCGGCGGCGACGACCGACAACCTGGTCACGGTCGGCCTCAAGCCGACGTTCGCCTCGACCGCCCTCGGCTACATCCACGCGCCCGGTCGCATGTCGAAGGGAACGCTGCGTGTGCGCAGCTTCATCGAGAAGCCGAACGCGGCGACCGCGAGCCGCTTCCTGCACCAGGGCGGCTACTACTGGAACCTAGCGTGGTTCTCGTGGCGGATAGAGGTGTTCCTCGACGAGCTGGCGCAACACGCGCCCCGCCACCTGAGCGGTCTGCGCAAAGTTGTCGCGTCGCGCCTGGCGGGAGACGAAGCGGAGGCGACGCGTCTGTACAACCGACTCCCTGTCGAGGTGATCGACCGAAGCGTCATGGAGAAGACCGATCGGCTGCTCCTGGTGCCGGCCACCTTCGACTGGGCGGACATCGGCAGCTGGGCCGAGCTCGGCGACCGCGTGCATCCGGACGCGCACGGCAACTCGGTCGAGGGCGAGGCCGTGCTCGTGGATACCAGCGGCAGCCTTGTCTTCGGCGATCGCCGGCTGGTGGCCGGGATCGGCTTGAAGGACATGATCATCGTCGACACGGAAGACGCTCTGCTCGTGGTCCCGCGATCGCGAGCGCAGGACGTGCGCAAGGTCGTCGAGGCGCTCAAGCGCGCCCGCAAGACCCGTTATCTATAGCCACCCCACGAAGTCTTCGACCTCGTGGGGACCCCGGCAGTTAACCTTGGAACGTTAATGCCGGTGCCGACCCAGATCAAATTCGGAACTGACGGCTGGCGGGGTGTGATCGCCGACGACTTCACGTTCGGCAACGTGCGGAGGGTGGCGCAGGCTCATGCCCAGTACCTGAAGTCGCGCTCGAACGAACCCCTCGCGATCGTCGGCTACGACTGCAGGTTCGCGTCCGAGGACTTCGCGCAGGCCGTCTCCCACGTGTTTGCCAGCAACGGTATCAAGACACTGGTGTTCGATCGTCCGTCGCCGACGCAGGTTGCCTCCTGGACGGTGATCGATCGTCGCGCGGCAGGCGCGGTCGCCATCACGGCCAGCCACAACCCCTACCAGTTCAACGGCTACAAGGGCAAGACCGAGACCGGGAGCGCGGTGCCTTCGGATGTCATCGCCGAGCTCGAACGCAACATCGCCGCACTCGACGAGGTTCCCGCGCCTGATCCGATGGTTGGTCACGGGCTCGTCTCGTCGTACGACCCGCGGGCGCCCTACTACGCGCAGATCGCGCGCATGGTCGACCTCGACGGCATCAAGGACGCGGGCTTGCGCATCGTCCATGAGTGCATGTACGGCTCTGGATACGGCTACATCGCCGAGATGGTCGGCGGCGGGCGCACGCTCGTCACCGAGCTCCACAATCAGCGCAACCCGCTCTTCGGCGGCATCAACCCAGAGCCGATTCCACCGAACATCGACTCGACCATCTCGTTCATGAAGGTCGGGGGACAGGACCTCTGCATCTGTACCGACGGCGACGCGGACCGCGTCGGGATCATCGACGAGACCGGACGCTTCATCAACCAGCTCCAGGTCTTCGCGCTCCTGATGCTCTACCTCTTCGAAACGCGGGGGATGCGCGGTCCGGTGGTCAAGACCGTGAACATGACCGCGATGGTCGACAAGCTCGGAGCTGAGTTTGGCGAGCGCGTCTACGAGGTGCCGGTGGGATTCAAGTTCGTCGCGCCCAAGATGATGGAGACCAACGCCCTGCTCGGTGGGGAGGAGTCCGGCGGCTTTGCCGTGCGTGGCCACATCCCCGAGCGTGACGGCATCCTGATCGGCCTCCTGTTCGCCGACATGATCGTCAAGACCGGCAAGCACGTGTCGCAGATCCTTGCCGACCTGGAGCAGCGTGTCGGGCCGCACGCATACGCGCGCCACGACATCCACCTCGTGCGCGAGACCTACGACACCGACCGCAAGCGGATCCTGGAGACGCTGGAGAAGAACGAGCCGCAGGAGGTCGCGGGAGTCCCCGTCCAGCGGGTGCGATCAGACGACGGTTTCAAGTTCTACCTCGCCGACGGCAGCTGGGTCCTGCTGCGGGCAAGCGGGACCGAGCCCCTTATCCGAATCTATTCCGAGGCCGCTGACAGCGCTGGGGTCGAGGCTCGGCTGCGGGCTCTCGAAGACATCGTCGGCCTCAGGCAACATGCCGGAAGCAGCTAAGTTCGGGCGGGTCGAGGACGGCAAGGTCGACAAACCATGGGGCTACGAGCTCCGATGGGGGATCACTGACCGCTATCTCGGCAAGATCCTTCACATCAACAAAGGCGAGGCGCTTTCGCTCCAGTACCACGAGCGGAAGGACGAGTATCAGTACCTGCTGAAGGGCGCGATCGACGTGGAGCTCGGCGGTAGCGATGGCACGCTGACCAGGCGACGAATGACGGCCGGGGACACGCTCCACATCGTCCCGGGAACGCGGCACCGGCTGACGGCGGTCGAGGACTCGGACATCTTCGAGGTCTCGACGCCTGAGATCGATGACGTGGTCCGCTTGGAGGATCGGTATGGCCGCGTCTAGAATTCCGGTTTCGCCATGAAACTTCCGCCGCAGCTGGTCGAAAAGGTCGTCGCC
>DASZJK010000198.1:0-2757 GCA_035948155.1 Candidatus Dormiibacterota bacterium | reverse complement strand
ATCGGCGTCGAGCTCGATGGGGCGCAGCCGCTCGATGCGGTCTTTGTTCCGCTTGGCAACGGCGCGCTGGTCAACGGGGTCGGAACCTGGCTGAAGCACCACGCGCCGACGAAGGTCATCGCGGTGTGCGCGTCAGGCGCGCCGTCGATGGCGCTCTCGTGGCAATCGCATCGACCGATCAGCGCTCCGAGTGACACGATCGCGGACGGCATCGCGGTGCGAGTGCCCGTCCCGGAGGCGGTCGGAATCATGGAGAAGACTGTCGACGAGGTGATGCTGGTCAGCGACGACGAGATGCGCGCGGCGATGCGCTCGCTGTTCTACGAGGCGGGCCTGCTTGTCGAGCCCGCCGGCGCCGCCGGCCTCGCGGCCATCGCGCAGCGCCGCGGAGAGTTTTCCGGCGGGCGCGTCGCGACCATCCTGACTGGGGGCAACTTGACCGAACAGCAGATCCGCGACTGGCTCTATTGACGGTCCAGATCAGCGAGGTAATCCAGCGCCGCGAGCGGGCCGCGTTCCGCAAAGACGTCCGGGACCGCGGCCTTGAGGTGCGCCTGCACCTGCCCCGCCAGCTGTGCCCGCAACGGCAGCGGCAGCTCGGGTCTGCGGCGAGCGTACGAGGTGACGAAGCGCCGAAGCTCGGGGTCGAGCCGCCGGAGCAGGAGCTCTTGGGGTGTGGCCGGCGCAAAGACGGTGGCGGGCGGCTCGGGCTGAGGCGATGCGACTGGCGCAGGAGGGCGGCCGCCCGGAAGCTGCCATAGCTGCAGCGAGTCCGAGTCCTTGACCACGATCGTGCCTGCCGCCAGGTCACCAAGGCGCTTGCCCTTTCCGTTGATGAAGAGCACGACCATGCCGACGCCGTAGGCGTACGGCAGGAAATCGATGACCCGGACGAGGTTGCGGATCCCCGCCTGAGCGAAAGTCATTGGCTCGCCGCGGTCGCCGACGGCGCGGAGCCGAAACACCTTCTTGCCGACGGTCTGCCCCGACCAGAACGCCTCGCACGCCCAGAAGTAGCCGAAGGTCACAACGAAGCTGCCGACGATCGCGAGCAGGTAGGCCAGGGCATCGGACCCGGTCTGGCCAACGGCGACCGCCGCCAGGAGGACACCGAGCACCACGCCGCCGAGGATGAGCAGGTCCAGCAGCTGCGCGATGGCGCGCGTGCCGATACCGGCCACCTGGTAGTCGAAGGAGACTCGCTCAGGCGTCGCGACGACGAGGTCGGTATCCGGAAGCGTTTGCTGCATCTCTTGTTAAGTTACTTCGCAAGCACTTGAGATCAGAGGATTTCGTCGCAATTCGTCGCGAGGATTGGAACCGCCTCGAGGACCTGCTCGCCCGCGCCGGCGCCGGCCATCTCAACGCCCTGACCCCCGCCCAGGTCCTGACGATGGCCTCGCTGTACCGGCGCACGACCGCCGACCTCGCCCGCGCGCAGCGCGACTGGCCCGGGGAGCCGGTGCATCGGTACCTGAACGGGCTCGTCGCGCGGGGGCACGGCGTCGTCTACCGGCGCGGCGGTGAGATCTGGAGGAGGGTGCGCGGTTTTTACGTCGAGACCCTGCCCCGGACCTACCGCCAGTCCTGGCGCTACCTGCTCGCTGCCGGCGCGTTGATGTTCTTGCCCGCGCTGATCACCTTTTTCGTCGTGCTCGCGCATCCCGACGCCGCGTACGGCATCGCGGACGCGCAGCTCATCGACCGCGTCCACCATCACCAGCTCTGGACGAACATCCCCGCGGACGAGCGCGTCCAGGCGGGCGGCCTGATCATGGTCAACAACATCTACGTCTCGATCCTGGCCTTCGGCCTCGGGGTCTTCTTTGGCCTGCCGGTGATGTGGGTGATGATCTCCAACGGCATCGTCCTCGGCGGTCTGTTCGGGCTGACGCAGGCATACGGCATCGCGGGCGGACTGTTCGAGTTCGTGATCGGCCACGGCGTCCTCGAGCTGTCGATCGTCATCGCGCAGGGCGCGGGCGGACTGATGATGGGCTGGGCGCTGGTCTCGCCGGGCAATCGCTCGCGCGCCGACGCCCTGGTCATCGCCGCCCGCCGTGCCTTCACGCTCCTTCTCGGTCTCGCGCCGCTGCTGGTCGTCGCGGGCACGATCGAAGGCAACATCTCGCCGTCGAGCGCGCCGCTCGGGCTGAAGGTCGCGATCGGCCTGTTCACGGGGGCGCTGTTCTACGGCTACCTGCTGCTGACAGGGCGGCCGGAAGCGCTACAGAAGCGCCCTCTCCTTCAATTCCAGGTAGCGCTCGACCAGCGCCACAGACAGCTGACCGGCGACCACGTCTAGGCCGAGCACCCCGCCCCGCCGGAGCAGCTCGAAGCTCTGGCGCCGGCTTGCGACGAACTCCTCCGCCGCCGCCCACTCGTAAGCGCGATTCGAGCTGACGATCGGGTCGTCGCGCGCGCTCAGGACCGCAGGGTCGGACATGGCCACGACCAGCACGAGGTGCCGCGCCGCCAGGCGAAGCGCATGCGCGACGAGCTCTCGCGACGCCTCCGCCTCCTGCACGTCGGTCAGCATCACGATCATCGAGCGCCGGCCGACGCGCAGCGCGAGGTGCGTCATCGCGTGGCCGAAATCAGGCTCCACATACTCGGGCCGAACGGCGTAAAGCGCCTCCGTGATGCGGCGCAGCTGCGTCGCCCCGCGCTCAGGCTTGATGAACGCGGTCACGCGGTCGTCGAACGTCATCAGCCCGACGCGGTCGCCGTACGCCTGCGCGACCCACGCGAGCATCA
>DASZJK010000197.1:0-3437 GCA_035948155.1 Candidatus Dormiibacterota bacterium | reverse complement strand
GCCAATCAGAACGACACCGTCACCATCAACGTGCACAGCAACACCACGGGTGAGGTCCACCTGCACGAGTACGACATCGCGTTCAACGCCGTCGCCGGCCAGGTGGTGAGCCACACCTTCAAGGCCGACAAGACGGGTCAGCACGAGATCGAGTGGGAAAGTACGAGCACCCACCTCGGCTACCTCGTCGTGAATCCATGACCCAGATCCTTCTACACGGATTCGGTCCTCGCTACGACCTGCCGATAGCGACGGCGCTCTACCTCTACGCGGCGGGCGGCGTCGTGTTCATCTCGTTCGTGCTGGTCGTGCTCTTCGCGGGCGACCGGGTCGGGCCCAAAGCCACCGACTACCCGCGACGCGCGGTGCCGTGGCTGGTGCCGATCGCTCGCTCGCCCTCGCCGCGAATCATCGGTGGCCTTATCGGCGTCGCGGCGCTCGTCGCCGTCGTGATCACGGGCCTGTTCGGGTCGAACAACGCCTTCTACAACCCCTCCGAGTACATCGTCTGGATCTTCTTCTGGGCGTCACTCGTCATCCTCTCGGGGCTCGTCGGCAACCTCTTCTACTGGCTGAGCCCATGGACGGCTATCTACGACGCGCTGGCCAGGATCCTTCATCCGCGGCCGGTGTGGAAGATGCCCGAAGTCGGGCTCTGGCCGGCCGCAGCGGCTTATTTCGCGTTCGCCTGCCTCGAGCTCACGACCGGCCTTGCGGTGCGGCCGCAGATCGTGGCCCTGGCGGCGATCGTGTACACAGTGGTCACCCTGGCCGGCATGTTCCTGTTCGGCCGCGACGAATGGCTCGAGCGCTGCGAGGCGTTCACGATCTTGTTCGGCATCGTCGCTCGGTTTGCGCCGCTGGAAACGGAGCGTGACGACACCGGAAAGATGAGCGCCGTCTACGTGCGCCCGTGGGGCGTGGGGCTGCTGAAGCCGTCGCCGTCGGGATGGGATCGCGTCCTGTTCGTGATCCTGATGCTGAGCACGCTTGCCTTCGACGGCATCTCGGCGACACCCGCGTGGCAAGACTTCACGGTCGCGCTCAAGCCCTACTGGCTACCGCTCGGCTCGTTCGGTTTGTTCGCCGTGCGCACCTTCGGCCTCGTCCTCCTGACAATCGCCTTCCTTCTTATCTTCGTAGCGTTCATGGAGGCGGTCATCTATCTCGGGCAGCGAAAGGTCGACGTGAAGGCGACCGTCACCTCATTCGCTCTCACGCTCGTACCGATCGCGCTCGTGTACAACGCGGCGCACAACTACAGCTACATCCTGGTGCAGTCGCAGTACCTGATCCCCCTGCTCAACGACCCGCTGCACAAGGGAGCGCACCTTCTTCCGGCGGTGGCCAGCTACGTGCCGAACTTCGCGCTGGCCCAGGCCTCGACCGTGTGGTACGCCGACATCGTGCTCATCGTCCTCGGACACGTCGTCGCCGTTTTCCTCTCTCACCTGCGCGCCGGCGAACGCTTTCGAACTGCTCAGCGCGCGCTGCTGAGCCAGTACCCCATGCTCTTGTTGATGGTCCTCTACACCATGACGAGTCTCTGGATCCTCGCCCAACCGATCACCAAGGAATTGTGAGCAGCCGCCGGCCGGCGCGGAAGGGCGCAACGCGGGCGCCGGTGCGCAAGCCTGTGGCCGGCACGCCCTCGTGGGTGATGCCCGCGGCGGTGGTCGCGGGCCTCGCGGTGCTGGTCGCGGCGTTTCTGGTCATTCGCTGGTACACGACGCCGCTGCCCCCGAAAGCGCCCAGCCAGGACACGACCGCGCAGGTCATCTCGATCATCACGAGCCTGCCGAGCTCGGAGTTCGACGCCGTCGGGCAGGGCACTGCCAACAACCTGGTCAAGCCGATATCGGGCTCGACGCTGACCGGCGCGAGCGGCAGGCCGGAAGTCGTTTACATCGGCGCCGAGTACTGTCCCTACTGCGCCGCGCAGCGGTGGCCGCTGATCATCGCGCTCTCGAGGTTCGGGACCTTCAGCGGCCTGCAGACCACCACGTCCTCTTCCACAGACGTCTATCCCAACACGATCACCTTCACGTTCCGCAGCGCGACCTACACCAGCCAGTACATCGACTTTCACTCGGTGGAGACCCTCGACCGCGACCAGAACAAGTTGCAGACGCCGAGCTCTACAGATCAGCAGCTGATCGCTCGCTATGGCGGCTCGATTCCGTTTCTCGATTTCGGCAACCACTATGCGTCGACGGGCGCGTACTACCTGCCCGACATCATCAGCGGCATGAGCTGGCTCGCGCTGGCCGACACCCTTAAGCAGCCCGATTCGGCCCAGGCCAGGGCGATCATCGGATCGGCGAACCTCATGACCGCGGCGATCTGCAAGATGAACGGCGACCAGCCGGCGTCGGTGTGCTCGAGCGCGACGATCCAGAACCTCGAGAAGAACCTGAAGTAGTGGACCGGCTGCGGCTCGTCGCGGTGGTCGCCGGGCTGGCGGGCCTCGCGCTGTCCGTGTACCTCACGGTCCTGCACTACCAAGGTGTCGTCCCCGCATGCCCGACGACCGGACCGATCAACTGCGACGCGGTGCTTTCGAGCAGGTACGCCGTGGTCGCCGCCACGTCGGTCCCCACATCGGCGCTGGGCATCGTGTGGTTCGCAGTCAGCGCGGCCCTGTGGATCGCAGGATGGAGGCGAGCCACCTACGCATGGTCGGCAATCGGACTCGCCTCGGTGACGGTGCTCGTATTCACGGAGATCGTCGTTCTGGGCGCGGTCTGCGTGTGGTGCACGGCCGTGCACATCCTCGTCCTGGCGCAGTTCCTGATCGCGGTCACAATCTGGGACAGGGAGCGCCGATGATCACCTTTCCGTTCGACGTCACCGTCTACGCGGGACTCGTGGGGCTCTTCTTCGCGCACGCCTGGCTGGCCCGGCAGGCGCCTGACGCGCAGCGCAAGCACACTCTCTACTTCTTCGCCGGCCTGTTCGTGATGTGGCTCGCGCTGGAGACCCCGATCGACACGCTGAGCGACCACTACCTCGACAGCGTCCACATGCTCCAGCACGTCCTGCTCGCGTTCGTCGCGCCGCCGCTGATGCTGCTCGGGCTCTCGCGCGCAATGGTCGGCCGGGTCGTGCGCATCCCCGCGGTCCGCGCGTTGACGGAGCCGGTGCCGGCGCAGGTGATCGCCGGGGTGATCATGGTCGTCTGGCACGTCCCGGCGCTCTACGACGCGACGTTGCGCAACGAAGGACTGCACGTTGTCGAGCACCTGATGTTCATTGCCAGCGGAGTGTTCCTCTACTGGCCGATGCTCGACGTGACCTCCTCTTACGCCCGCTGGCGCTTGTCGCCGGGGGCCAAGCTCGTCTACATGCTGCTCGCGACGCTGCCCCAGGACGGCGTCGCGCTGGCGCTGATCTTCTCCCGCGTGCCTTTCTACGAGTTCTACACGCGCGTGCCGCGG
>DASZJK010000196.1:0-2802 GCA_035948155.1 Candidatus Dormiibacterota bacterium | reverse complement strand
GCCCGACGCCGACGCTCAACGCCAGCAGCCCCTCCTTCGCTGCCCCGACCAGCTCTCCCAATGCTTCCTGCACGCGCTCGGGGAGCACGCCCTCATCGTTGGTCGCCTGCGCGACCGCTACGTTGCGACTCACGGCGGTTCCTCCTTCGGATCTTGGCGGATCGCCCATCACGCTCCCACCAGGAGCGGACGGGCCGGAGGGACCGCCGTCACCTCAAACTTCTACACCGGCCGGGACAACCTCCCCGGCGACGGTGAAGGCCTACTTTTACGACCCGATCGGCGACAAGGCGCGTGAGGTGAAGGCGCGCTATCGGGGCGTCTGCCGCGGTTGTGGCGCGCCGACCAGCGCGCGCAACGGCAAGGGCGACGCGTACGCCTATTGCAAGCGCTGCCGCCCCGGGGCGATCGTTCGGCAATGGACCCGCGAGCGGGTCCGTGGGGCGATGCGCCTGGCGAGCGCGCTACGGCGCTGTGCCGTCCTCCTACTACTGGTCGCGCACCCACGCACTCCGGCGCGGCGGCGAAGCGCTCGAACGAGTACAGGCCGGAGAGTGGCCCGCGCCGTCCACTGTGATCGATCTGTACGGGAGCTGGGCGGCGGCCGTCGCCGACGCCTTCGGCGGCGCCTGAACGCCTGGGCGTCACTGCCGTCGACATACGGATGCGCGCTTGCGCTCGGCGGTCTGTCAACAGGACCGCTGCACGACGGTCACCGCGCCAGGTGTGGCTATCGGTGCGACGATGAAGCAGCCACGCCAGACAGCGACAACGCGCGGCCCCGTTTACGCCTGAAGCGATCGCGCCGCTCTCGTGGCTCCTCGCATCGGATAGCAGCAGCGGCGCCGTCTCCATCGGCCGTGCTCTGCGACCACGGCCGCGGCTGCTCGTTCTAGGCTAAATCGAGCATCGGGGCACAGAGACCAACGGCGGCCGGGTTGACTGTCTGGGCCGGGGTCGGCGACGATAGGCCAGCCAACAAACCTTTGGAGGATTCACGCAATGGCTGAGGCTCTGATTCTCGAGTTTGAAGGTTTAGGCCGCGCTGAGTACGAGGCTGTCAACGATCTTCTAGGCATCGATATGGAGAGCGGCGAGGGTGACTGGCCGCCTGGACTGTTGGTGCACACCGCCGGGGCGACGGAGAACGGCTGGGCGGTTCTTGAGGTGTGGGAGTCTCGCGAGGCCCAGGAGCGATTCATGAATGACCGTCTTGGCCAGGCGCTACAAGAGGGTGGGGTTAGCGGCCCGCCCAGTCGGGCAGAGTGGCTCGACGTCGCGGCTCATCATTCCCCTGGCGGCTGATCGGCACACCAGGTCGCAATTTCCGCGCGCATCGGTCCGACGCCCGCGGATGTTGCAGAGCGGCGTAGAGCATCTTCTTCCCTTTGGGCCAGAGAGGCAGCAGCAAGGCTCAGTCGGCTGAGACACCTGCTCCACGCGGTGGTCTCAAGGGGTTGGTGCACCGCCTGATCGTCCGGTGGGCCTGGTTGGCTGCCGGCCGAGCGAAAGGTGGTGGTGATGGGACGGTGGCCGGAGTGGCGGCGAGAGCGGGTGTGGGAGTTGTGGGTCGAGGGGTACTCGTTGCACGCGATCGCGCGGGAGGTAGGGATGGCAAGGGACAACGTGACTGCGTGTGTTGCTGCGTCTGGGGGCGTGCGACCGGCGCCGCGCAAGCGCGCCGAGCGGTGTCTGTCGTTGGCGGAGCGCGAGGAGATTTCGCGCGGCTTGGCGTGTGGTGAGAGCTTCAGGGCGATCGGGCGGGCGATTGGTCGTCCGCACACGACGGTCATGAGGGAGGTCAACCGCAACGGCGGTCGTAGGTGCTACCGCGCGCAGCGTGCTGAGAGGGCGACGTGGAAGCGTGCGCGTCGCCCGAAGCTGTCGAAGCTCGCGCTCGACTCGCGTTTGCGCGGGGTCGTCGAGGAGAAACTTGAGCGTAGGTGGTCGCCGCAGCAGATTTCGCAGTGGCTGCGTGGGGCCTACGAGGATGATCCTGCCATGCGGGTCTCGCACGAGACGATCTATCTGTCGCTGTTCGTCCAGTCGCGTGGGGCGCTGCGGCGCGAGCTGTGCAAGCAGTTGCGCAGCGGTAGGCATCTACGCCGCCCGCCGCAGCAGCGCTCCAAGCATCAGGGGCAAGGCCAGATCCCGAACAAGGTGATGATCTCCGAGCGCCCGGCCGAGGTTTCAGACCGTGCGGTCCCGGGTCACTGGGAAGGCGATCTGCTGCTCGGCAAGCTCCCGACCGGGATCGCGACGCTGGTTGAGCGCCAGACCCGCTACTGCCAGCTCGTCGCGCTCCCCGACGGTCACGGCGCCGAAGCGGTCCGCGACGCGCTGATACGCAGCATCGGGTCGCTGCCCGAGCAGCTACGTCGCTCGCTTACCTGGGACCAGGGCAAGGAGATGCGCGAGCACGCGCAGTTCACGATCGACAGCGGCATCCAGATCTACTTCTGCGATCCGCGCAGTCCTTGGCAGCGCGGATCGAACGAGAACACCAACGGGCTGCTACGCCAGTACTTGCCCAAGCGCACCGACCTCAACCGCTTCTCCCAAGACGAGCTCGACGCTGTTGCGGCGGAACTCAACGGCAGACCGCGACAAACGCTCGGCTGGATGACACCCGCCGAGCGGCTCGCCGAGGTCATCGCACCGGCACGACCCTGACCAGAGCGCACGCCGGCCGCCGGTCACGCGATCAACCCCCGTCCAGGCCGGCAAGCGCCGAAATCACCAAGACCCGTCACCCTCGCCGCCTCGCCGCGGGCCGCAGAAGGGCTTACAACGTGCCGATCC
>DASZJK010000195.1:0-7033 GCA_035948155.1 Candidatus Dormiibacterota bacterium | reverse complement strand
CGAATCGATGCTCGATCCGCGTCACGGTTTCGAGCTCGCCATATATGAAGGACGCGCGTGGGCCTGCGGTGGTGGCAGCGCGCCAGGCTTGCACCCCGTCGCGACCTGCACCTCGATCGGCGATCCCGAAGCTGCGACTCGCGGCCGCTAATACCCCCGGGGGGTATATTGTGTGAATGCCAGGCTATTCAGCTCATAAGCGTCAGGTCGAGAGTCGTCTGCGACGGATCGAAGGACAGGTCCGCGGCCTGCAGAAGATGGTCGAGGACGATCGGTACTGCATCGACGTCCTGACCCAGGTGGGCGCGGTCAAGTCCGCGCTGGACAGCGTCGCCCTCATCCTGCTCGCGGATCACACCGAGCACTGCGTCACGGAGGCGATCCGGGCAGGCAGGGGCGGAAGCAAGATCCGAGAGCTCAACGGCGCGGTCGAGAGGCTGGTGAAGCGCTGACCATCCTCCACGCGATCTGGTTGGCGCTCGAGACCGCGTTCTTCATGTTCTGGGACGTGCTCTGGCCCCTCGTCCTGGGCTTCCTCATCTCCGCGGTGGTCCAGGTAGCGGTTCCTCGAAGCGCCATCACCAGGCTGATGGGCAAGGACGACCCGCGCGGCGTCGCCTTCGCCACGCTGTTCGGCGCCGCGAGCTCGAGCTGCTCCTACGCCGCGGTCGCGGTGGCGCGTGCGCTGTTTCGCAAGGGCGCGACGTTCGCCAACGCGATCCTCTTCGAGTTCGCCAGCACCAACCTCGTCTTCGAGCTCGGTCTCGTGATCCTCGTGTTCCTCGGCTGGCAGTTCGTCGCGGCCGAGTTCGCCGGCGGGCTGCTGATGATCGGGATCCTGGCGGTGACCTTCAAGTACACGCTGCGCGCCAGCCTGATCGATCAGGCTCGCGCCCAGGCGGAGAAGGGCGTGCCCGGGCGCATGGAGGGCCACGCGGCGATGGAGCACCACGCCGCGGACCGTCTCACGTCCGTCGCCCACTTCTTCTACATGGACGTGGCGAGCGTCGCCCAGGACGTCGTGCTCGGATTCCTCATCGCCGGCGCTCTCGCGGCCTGGGTGCCAAACAGCTTCTGGCAGGGCCTCTTCCTGACCGGCCAGCCCAACGTCAACGCGTTCTGGGGTCCGATCATCGCGCCGCTCATCGCTTTGCTGAGCTTTGTGTGCTCGGTCGGCAACGTCCCACTGGCTGTCGTCCTGTGGAACGGGGGCATCAGCTTCGGCGGCGTGATCAGCTTCATCTTCGCCGACCTGATCATCTTGCCCATCCTCGACATCTACCGCCGCTACTACGGCTGGCGGACCAGCCTGTACCTGCTCGTCACCTCGTACGCGGCGATGGTGGTGGCCGGCCTGGTGATCGGCGGCCTATTCCAGGCGCTGGGGCTGGCGCCGCCGCACCGCCAGATCACGTTCTTCCAGTCAGGGCCGACGTGGAACTACACGACCTACCTCAACCTGGCCGCCCTTGCGCTCGCGGCCGTGCTCGGTTGGCGGTTCCTCAGGACAGGTGGGGTTGAGATGCTGCGGGCAATGGAAAGCATCCCGCTGCCCGGACATGAGATGGTTCACGATCACCATGACCACAATCACCATCACCACCACTGAGATGCAGCGCGACTACATCAAGGAATACAGCCCGAGCCTCGGCCGCGACATGGAGCTCCTGCACTTCGGCCACGCCGGCCGGACGCTGCTCGTGTTTCCGACGTCGCAGGGGCGCTTCTACCAGTGGGAGGACTTCGGCCTCGTCGGCGCAATCTCCGACTTCATAGAGTCCGGCGCGGTCCAGGTCGTCTGCGTCGACAGCGTCGACAGCGAATCGTGGTACGCGCGGGACAAGCCGCCCGCTGACCGCTTGCGACGGCACCTCCAATACGAGAGCTACATCGTCAATGAGATCCTGCCGCGCCTTGCGGGCCCGCCGGTCGCGGCCGGCACGTCGTTCGGCGCGCTCCACGCCGTGCTGCTAGCCGCCCGTCACCCATCGAGAATCGGCGGCTTCATCGGGCTCAGCGGCGCCTACGACACGTCGCGATGGCTCGACGGATACCACGACGACAACGCCTTCTTCACGAACCTGTTCGAGTTCCTGCCTGGCCTGACCAACGAGGCCTACCTCGGCCCCCTCCGCGGCGAGCATCCCAAGGTCATCGCCACCGGCGAGCAGGACCCCAACGTCGAGGACTCGCGCAAGCTCGCCGGGCTGCTCAGGGCGAAGGGCGTCGAGGTTGGACTCGATATCTGGCATGGATGGGCGCACGATTGGCCCTACTGGAAGGACATGATGCGCAAGTACCTGGCAAGCTAGACCGCCAGCACGGGAGGGGACATGGGGAAGAAGAAGGTCATCGGGCTTCTCGTCGGACGCGAAAACACCTTCCCCGCGCCATTCATCGATAGCGTCAACGCCAAGGGCAAGACCGAGGGCATCACCGCCGAGCTCGCGGTGCTGGGCGGAACGTCCGAAGTCTTCGAGCCGTACCACGTGGTGCTGGTCGACCGCATCTCGCACGAGGTCCCGTACTACCGAGCCCACCTGAAGAGCGCGGCTCTCCTGGGGACGACCGTAATCAACGACCCCTTCTGGTGGGAGGCCGACGAGAAGTTCTTCGAGTGCACGCTGGCGCGCAAGCTCGGCGTCGCGGTGCCCAAGACCGTGGTCCTGCCGAACAAGCAGTACATCCCGGACATCGACCACCGCTACTCGCTCCGCAACCTGCAGTTCCCGCTCGACTGGGAGCACATCGTGTCGTACACGGGTCTTCCCGCGGTGCTGAAGCCCAACACCGGCGGAGGGTGGAAGGACGTCTTCGTCGTCCACACCATCGAGGAGCTGATCACCGCCTACGACCAGACCGGCCTGAA
Organism: Candidatus Dormiibacterota bacterium; assembly: GCA_035948155.1. GTDB lineage: Bacteria > Chloroflexota > Dormibacteria > Dormibacterales > Dormibacteraceae > 40CM-4-65-16. The sequence goes on along the minus strand of DASZJK010000195.1, from coordinate 4,164 downwards.
GACGATGATCCTGCAGGAGTTCATCGACTGGGACGACTACGTGCGGTGCATCTGCATCGGCCGCGAGCACATCATGCCCCTTCGATACAACCCGCGCGCGCCGTTCGAGGAGCGCTATCGGGTCGACAACCCGCCCGAGGGGCGGCTCCGCGACCAGGCGGTCCGGGACGCGCGCACGCTCGTCGACGCCCTCGGCTACGACATGGACACGGTGGAGTTTGCGGTGCGCGGTGACGTGCTGTACGCGATCGACTTTCTCAACCCGGCCCCCGACTTCGACAACTTCTCGATCAAGGAAGACAACTTCCGCTGGGTGCTCGACACGATGTCCGACCTCGTCCTTTCCTATGCGCGAGGCGAGGCGACGCCGCCCTGGCGCGGCGAGCAGCGTTGGTGGAAGTACGTCGATCGCCCGGTGGCGAGCACGCAGCAGGCTTGAAGGACCCCGTCGCGGCCTACCACGCTCTCCTCGAGGACGAGCGCCTGGCCGCGGCGAGTGCCCAGCTGCTGGCGGCCGGGCAGCGCGAACGCCACCTCATGTTTGGCGAGCGTCCCCTGTGCGTCTGCTTGCGCCCGCAGCTGATGGCGCGCAAGCGCTACGAGCGAGCTGTGGCGGCGGCGCAGGGCGTGCACGGCGCGCTGCGCGCGCTCGAGAAGGCCATCTTGAAAGACGAGGAGCTGAGACGAGAGCTCGGCCTCGAGCCGGAGGAGGAGCGCCTCGCTATGGCGGACCCGGGCTTCAGGCACTCCTCGCCGTCGGTGCGGCTGGACAGCTTCTTTGCCGACGAGGTGCGCTTCGTCGAGTACAACGCCGAGTCGCCGGCCGGGATGGCCTACAGCGACAACCTCGCGGCGATCTTCTCCGGGCTGCCGGTGATGAAGGCGTTTCGCAAGCAGTTCCGCGGCGCGTTCATGCCCACGCGCCGGCGCCAGCTGCGCTCGATGCTCAACGCCTTCCGGCAGTGGGGCAAGGACGCCACGCCGGTGATCGCGATCGTCGACTGGGAGGGACTGCCCACCGCGCCCGAGTTCGAGATGTTCAAGGCCTTCTTCGAAGCGGCGGGCGTGAAGACGCTGATCTGCGACCCGCGCGCGCTCGAGCTGCGGCGGGGCCGGCTGCACGCGCAGGGAAAGGCGGTCAATCTCGTCTACCGTCGCGTGCTCACGAGCGAGCTGCTGGCGCGCGGTGAGGACACGCGCGTGCTGCGCGACGCTTACGTGGCCGGCGCCGCCTGCGTGGTCAACAGCTTCCGGGCCAAGCTGCTGCACAAGAAGATGAGCTTCGCGTTGCTCTCTGACCCGCGCTACGCACGCCTTTACACGCCTGTGCAGCGCGCCGCGATCCGGCGCCACGTCCCCTGGACGCGGAAGGTCCGGCCGGAGCTTGCCGAGGACATCGCCCGCCGGCGCCAGACGCTCGTCCTCAAGCCCAACGACGAGTACGGCGGCAAGGGCGTGATCCTGGGCTGGACCGTCAGCCAGCCGGACTGGGAGGCGGCGATCACGGTGGCGACCACCCAGCGCTATGTGGTCCAGGAGGCGGTGCAGATCCCGCACGAGCCCTTCCCGGTCGCGCTGGACGGGCTGCACTATCTGGACCTGATGGTCGACCTCGACCCCTACCTGTTCGACGGCCGGCCGGGAGGTTTCATGACCCGGGTTTCCGCGGCCGCCCTGCTCAATGTCACCGCGGGCGCGGGCAGCGTCGTGCCAACATTCGTCGTCGAGGGAGCCGCGTGACTCGAGACGGGATGCTCACGATCGGCGTCGAGGAGGAATACCAGATCATCGACGCGACGGGTGCGCTGCACTCGCACATCGACACGCTGCTCCGCGATGCCGCGCCGAAGCTGGGCGACAAGGTGAAGCGGGAGATGATGCAGTCGGTCGTCGAGGTCGGCACCAGCATCTGCGACAACGTCGGCGAGGCCCGGCAGCAGCTGGGCGAGATGCGCCAGACGCTGTCCGACCTTCTCAAGCCGGAAGGCATGCGCCTGGCATGCGCCGGAACCCATCCGTTCTCGCGCTGGCAGGAGCAGCAGATCACCGACTACGACCGCTACAAGATGCTCGAGGAGGAGCTGCAGGACGTCGTCCGCGCCCTGGTGATCTTCGGCCTCCACGTCCACGTCGCCATCCCCGACCAGGAGCGCCGCATCGAGGTCTTGAACGAGGCGCGCTACTTCCTTCCGCACCTCCTTGCGCTGTCGACATCCAGCCCGTTCTGGATGGGACGCAACACCGGGCTCAAGTCCTACCGGAGCGTGATCTGGTCGAACTTTCCGCGAACCGGCATTCCACCGGAGCTCGGCTCCTACGGCGAGTACCAGCACTATGTCGACCTGCTGGTCAAGACCGGGTCCATCGACAACGGCAAGAAGATCTGGTGGGACCTGCGCGCCCACCCGCAGTTCCCGACGCTCGAGTTTCGGGTCTGCGACATGCCGACGCGGCTCGAGGAGACGATCTGCCTCGCGGCGCTGATGCAGGCGATCTGCGCCAAGCTGCTCAAGCTGCGCGAAAGCAACCTCGGCTTCCGCAAATACATCCCTCAGCTGATCGCCGAGAACAAGTGGCGGGCCGCGCGCTACGGGATCGAGGGCAAGCTGATCGACTTCGGCAAGCAGGCGGAGGTGCCGATGCGCCAGCTCGCGCTCGAGCTGGTCGCGTTCGTCGACGACGTCGTGGACGAGCTCGGCTCGCGGGCGGCGGTCGAGTACGTGCACACGATCCTGCGCGACGGCACGAGCGCGGACCGGCAGCTCGCCGTCTTCAAGGCGACAGGCGACACGCGTGCGGTGGTCGACATGCTCGCGAACGAGACGATCGGAGTCACCGTCCCGGGCTAGACGCTCGCGCGGAACCCGGCGATTGGCGCCAAAGCACCGAATGGGGAAGGTTTACGGTGCGATTGGCGCCAAAAGCACCGAATTTGCAGGACGCGCCCGCGCCTTAAGCTGCACCCATGGAAGACCAGATCAAGCGGCTGCAGGCCGAGGTTGCCGAGCTTCGTCGCCTTCTGGCGAAGCATCAGTGGGCAGGTTTGACGCCGGTCGGTGCTGCCGGCGCATGTCCCGAATGCGCGGGCGTCCAGCCGCCTGAAGGTCGCGGGCACCGCCCGGGTTGCGCGATCGCCGCCGCGGTCGCAAAAGCGGCAGCCGGCGCCTCGTGATCCGTGTACGCGAAGGTCGCCCGCATCTACGACCTGCTGTACACCGGAACCGGGATAAAGGATTACCCGGCCGAGTCTGACGCCCTCCACGCAATCATCCAGGAGTCTTCGCCCGGCGCGCGCACGCTCCTTGATGTCGCTTGCGGAACCGGCGCCCATCTCGAGATCCTCCGCCGCTGGTACGAGGTCGAAGGACTCGACCTAAGTCCCGAGATGCTCGAGGTTGCTCGCGCGCGACTCCGCGACGTACCGCTGCACGTCGCCGACATGCGCACCCTCGACCTGCCTCGGAAGTTCGACGCGGTCACGTGCCTGTTCAGCGCGATCGGATATGTGACAGAGCCGGCCGAGATGCGGTCCACGATTCAACGTCTCGCCAATCATGTCGCGCCCGGTGGCGTGCTGATCGTCGACGGCTGGATCAGGCCGGAGGACTGGGGCGACGACTACCGCCGCGGCCCTGACGTCGCCAGTGACGACGAGACGATGGTGGTCCGGCTGACGCTCAGCCGCCGCACCGGTTCGATCACCGAGATGGATATGCACCACCTCGTACGCGATGCGGAGGGAATCGACCACTTTGTGCAGCATCACCGTCTCGCGCTGGTTCCGACGGCTGAGTACCTGGCAGCTTTCGAGGCCGCCGGGCTGAAGCCGCATGTAGCGCCGTTCATGCAGTCACGCGACCGCGTGGTGGGGACCAAGCCTCGTTGAGGGCGGTGGTCTACGACCACTACGGTCCACCTGACGTCCTGCGTGTCGCCGAGGTCGAGCGGCCGGCGCCAAACGACGACGAGGTGCTGGTCAAGATCCACGCGGCGACGGTGAACAGGAGCGACGGCCACACGCGCGAGGCGAACCGCAGCAACGGGCCGCTGGTCATGTTCATAAGCCGCATGGTGTCGGGATGGAGCGCTCCGCGACAACGAATCCTCGGCACCGAGCTGGCGGGCGAGGTGGTCGCGGTCGGCGCCTCTGTGCGCAAATTCGCG